>JAGQJJ010000592.1 GCA_020430675.1 Myxococcales bacterium | reverse complement strand
GATCGCAGTCCCCATCCGCCCGGCAACCAGGCGCCACCTCGGCGTCGGGCGCCTCTGCGTCCACCACCAGCGCCGCGTCCACCACCGGCTCGGCGTCCACCACCGGCGCGGCGTCGACCACCGGCTCAGCGTCCACCACCGCGTCGACCACCGGCGCGGCGTCGATCACGACCGCGCCATCAGGCGCCGCATCGACCCCAGCATCCGCCGCCGCATCAACGGCCGCATCAACGGCCGCATCCACCACCATGTCGGGCGCTGCGTCGACGATGGGCCCGCGGTCCTCCGCCCGCGCCAGATCGGCCGCCGCATCCAACGGCGCGCCCCGATCCTCGATGCCACCCCTGGCATCCGCCTCCCCCAAATCGACCCCGACGATGCCATCCCTTGTGGCATCGGCCCCCGTGTCCGCCGGCGCGCTCGCGGCATCCACCCCCGCCCCGTCGCCGTCATCGCAGGCCCAAAGCGCGCCCACGAGCACCCATAGCGCCGCCCGGCGCCCGGCTTTCATGGGTCCTGGCAGCAGCGAAAGCCGATGGCTCCGCTGGCGGTCTGCGGCGCGCTGTTGCCGCGAAAATCGCAGCGCCACAAGGTCTCGACCCGATCGGCGAAGCTGCCGCCGAGCAGCGGCCGCACCACGCGGCAATCGAGCGGCTGCGCGCAATCGGCCCACTCGGCGATATTGCCCGACATGTCCAGCACGCCCGCACCGCTCATGCACCCGGGCGAATCGCCGGCCGGTTCGGCCCCCCCACCGGTGGTATTGCATCGATCGGGGTCGTAGACCGGCCCATACGGAAAGACCGCCCCGCAGGCCTGCCGCCACTCGTCATCGGTGCACAGCCGCTTGCCGCGCGCCGCGCACGCCGCGCTCGCCTGGTCATGGGTCACATTGGTCCAAGGCAGCACCCCGGCCTTGCTGCACGCCCGCTCGCCGCGCAGACCGGTCGAGTCGGCGGTGGCATCGGGCCGGCTCGCTTCGTAGAGGTCGATGAAATACGAGCCCGGTCCGATCCCCACACGCACCATCTCGTTTCGGCGGAGGATCTCTTCATCCACCCGGCCATCGCAGTCATCATCGATGCCATTGCACGCCTCAATGCCCGCGACGCCCGCCACCGCGGTGCAGACCACGCCATTGCCCGCCGGGTTGCAGACGCGCACCCCGCGGCCCAGGCACGCCCCCATGCCCGACGTGCACGGCTCGCCCAGGCCCGCGAGCGCCGGGTTGTCGGCCGCCTCGTCCACCGAGCCATCGCAGTCATTGTCCAACCCATCGCAGCGGGTCTCATCGGCCTGCCACCCATCGGGGAAGGGACAAACAAAGCCGTCGGCGCCCAGGCAGCGCGGCTGCACGCCCCGGCACAGGCCCGGCCCGTCGCAGCGCATGCCCGCGGGCGGCGTCGTGCCCTCATCGACGCGCCCATCGCAGTCATCGTCGAGCCCGTTGCACGCTTCATCGGCCCCGGCCCTGCCCGCGCAGGCATACTCGCAGCCGTCGATCTCGATGCCATTGGCATCGGCGTAGCCCCCGGCGCAAGCCGTCACCACGCAGGCGCCCTCCTGACAGGCCATCTCGGCGTGCGGCCGATCGCACCGCGCCCCGCAGCGCCCGCAATTGGCTGCATCGGCGCGCAGATTGAAGCCCTCGTCGACCCGGCCATCGCAGTCATTGTCCGAGCCATCACAGATCTCTTCGACGCTCGCCGCGTCATCGGTGCAGACCACGCCCGCGCCATCGGCGCTGCAGGTCCACACCCCGCCGGGACAATTGTCGGCGTCGTCGCCATCGCAGAGCGAACCCAGATTGGCAAACGGCTCGTCGACCTGCCCGTCGCAGTTGTTGTCGAGCCCGTCGCAGCGCGTCTCGGCGCCCTCTTCAAAGCCTTGCGGATACAAACACGCGAAGCCCGCCTCGCCGCGGCACGCCGGCAGCACGCCCGCGCACAGCCCCATGTCGAGGCAGCGCGCCTCCGGCGGCGGCACCACCGCCTCATCGATGCGCCCATCGCAGTCCTGATCGACGCCATCGCAGACCTCGACCGCGTCCCCCGCCGGCACGCACGGATACTCGCACCCGGTCTCGGCCTCGCCATCCAGGTCGACAAAACCCTCGGCGCACCCGGTGACCTGGCACTCGCCGCCCTCGCAGAAGCCCGCCGCGTTCAGCGCGTTGCAATCGCGATCGCAGGCGCCGCAATGGGCCGCGTCGCTGGTCAGGTCGAAGTCCTCGTCGACGCGCCCATCGCAGTCATTATCGGCCCCGTCGCATCGCTCGGCGCTGCGCTCGAACTCGCGGCAGGCGGTGCCAAGGCCGTCGGCGCTGCACACCGTCACCCCGTTCTGGCAGTCATCCTCATCGTCGCCGTCACATGCCGTGCCCAACCCGGGGAAGTCTTCATCGGTCTGGCCATCGCAGTCCTCGTCCTGGCCATCGCACGCCACCTCGCCGCCCTCGTGGAAATTGGCCGGATAGGTGCACTGCCATCCCTCGACGCCCCGGCACTCGATGCGCGTGCCCTGGCAGATGCCCGCCGACAGGCAGTCATTGGGCGGGTCGAGCGCCTCATCGGCCAGGCCGTCGCAGTCATCATCCTCGCCGTTGCACGTCTCGCTCGCGCCATCGCCCGCGCAGGCATACTCGCAGCCGGTCTCGGGCAGGCCATCGAGGTTGATGCGCCCCGGCTCGCAGCGACTGATGGCGCAGCGCCCCGACAAACAGCTCGCTTCGGCCACGCCCGCCGTCCGGCAGATCAACCCGCATTGCCCGCAGTTCTCCGGATCATTGGCCAGGTTGAAGCCCTCATCGGCGGCGCCATCGCAGTCATCATCGCGCTCATTGCACACCTCGGTGCCATCATCCGAAGGCACGCAGGCCGCCTCACAGCCGTTGGCCGCCTGCCCGTCGTCATTGCCAAAGCCCGCCCGGCAGCGCAGCACGCGGCAGGCGCCCTCCAGGCAGACCGGCTGCGCGTTCGGCAGGTCGCAGACATGGCCGCAGGCCCCGCAATTGTCGCGATCGCGGTCAAGGCCCTCCACATCGTCGACCACGCCGTTGCAGTCATCGTCGACGCCGTTGCACACCTCGATCTGCGGCAGGCAGCTCGTCGGCGGCATGTCCGCCCCGGTATCAGATGCCTCGGGCGAGTCTTCGGCGCTGACGCAGCCGAGCGCAAAAAGCGCGGCGAGCCATGGCCAACGACGCCGACGCAGCAGCCCCAAAAGCAGCAGCAATGCCACGGCTGGCAGCGACCCCCCCGCGCCGGGCACCGTCGCGCAGCTGTCATCGCTGCCGCCCGATGCCGCCGGCGGTTGCGCGGACTCGGGCAACGGCTCGGGCATGCCCGCCTCGGGCATCTCGGGCGGCGGCTGGCTCGCCGCCGCCCGACAGAACACCGCCTGCGTCTCATCAAGCGCGCACTCAAAATCGGTCGGGCACCGCGTCGTCAAGCACGGATCATCAACACAGACGCCCTCGGCGCAGACCCGCCCGGCCGGGCAGTCCATGCCCGCGCACGCATCGGGCTGGCAGGCTCCATCCACACAGCTCTGCCCCGACTCGCAGTCCATGCCGGCGCACGCATCGGCCACGCAGGCCCCGCCGCGGCACCGCTGCCCGGCCGGGCACGCGCCCTCGAAGCACGCGGCGATGCACGCGCCCAACTGGCAGAGCTGGTCGCTG
>JAGQJJ010000591.1 GCA_020430675.1 Myxococcales bacterium | reverse complement strand
GTGCTGGTGGCGTGGTCGGCGCCCGATTTTGCCGCCGCCCAGGCCGCGCGGCGCTCGGCGGCGGGCGATCCATGGGCCGCCCTGCCCGCGGCGCTGCGCCTGCGCGCCGAGGCGCTGGCCGCCGATGCGGCGCGCGGCCATCTGGTGCTGTTCATCGGCGCGGGCGTCAGCGCGGGCGCGGGGCTGCCGCTTTGGGACGACCTGCTCGGCGAGCTGGCGACCACCGCCGGCCTCGATTCGGGCGCGCCTGAACGGACCAGCTTCGCCGCGCTCAATACGCTCGACCGCGCCGAGTACCTGGCCCAGCGGCTGCGCGACCGCGGCGGCGTCGGCCAGGCGGTCGTCGATCGCCTCGGCGCGCATCGGCACTACAGCCTGGGCCACGCGCTGCTGGCCGGCCTGCCGGTCGACGAGGCGATCACCACCAACTACGATCGCCTGTTCGAAACCGCCTGCGCCGCCACCGGCCGCCCATGCGCGGTGCTGCCCTACGCGCCCGCCGTCGAGCATGATCGCTGGCTGCTCAAGATGCACGGCTGCCTTGAGCACCCCGAAGACATCGTGCTGACGCGCGAGAACTACCTGCGCTACGCCGAGCGCAACGCCGCGCTCGCCGGCATCGTGCAGGCGATGCTCATCACGCGGAACATGCTGTTCCTGGGTTTTTCATTGGGCGACGACAACTTCCTGCGCATCGTCGATTCGGTCCGCCGCGCCGTGCGCCCGGTCAACGGCAGCGGGGCCCGACGCAGCCATCTGGGCAGCGCGGTGATGCTGGCTGACAACCCATTGCTGAGACAGCTTTGGCACGATGAGATCGAGTGGCTCTGCGTGGGTGAGCCCGGCCGATCCATCGCCGAAGCGGCCCGGCTGAGCGAGATCTTCCTCGACTGCCTGTCCTCGCACGCGGCCGCGTCGACCCATCTGCTCGACCCGCGCTTCGCCCACGTGCGCACGCCGGCCGACGAAGCGCTCGCCGCGCTGCTCGACCCGCTCTGCGACGCGCCCCGCGAAGTGCGCGCCGCCGCGGCCTGGCCGCTGGTCGCCGAGCTGCTCACCCGGCTCGGGCGGGCGCCCTGAGGCTCAGAAGCGCCCGCCCACCAGGCCGACGCCCAGGGTGATGCCGCCGTCCGCTGTGGGCAGTGGCATCACGGTGGGCAGACCTGCGGTGGGGGAATCCTCGTCCGGGGTCAGCAGCCAGCCGGCGACCCCGCCGCCGACGACGGCCAGCAGGGCGATCGGCACCGCGGCGTCATCATCCACGGTCGCGACCACGACGCAGCCGGCCATCCCGCCGACGGTGGTCCCGATGAGCATGCCACCGACTTCGGGGGTGTCTTCGGCGACGACGTCGTAGAGCACCACGCCGCCCGCTCCGCCCAACAGCATGCCCACCAGCATGCCTGGAACTGAGGGGAAGGCATCGCAGCCGTGGTCATCGGTGCAACTGTCGTGGTTCGAGGCCAGGCTCACGCCTGCGACGCCGCCGACGCCGCCCCCGATCATGCCCGAGAGGACGACGGCGATGTAGTCGCGCACGACCCAGTCGCGGGCCTGTGCGGGGGCGGCAGCAAGCAACAAAGCGAGAAGCAAGATCGGCGCACGCATGGGAACCTCCAAGTCAAAGTCGACCAGAAGGTCAGCATTTTTCATGCCAATCGACGTCCTCAATCCCCTCCCGCGCGGTGAGGCACAGATGCTCCAGGCGATGGATGCGCCGGAGTAGATCAACACCCGTGGGAGAGGGGATCAGACCGCGGCTTCGACGAGCCACATCGCCGGGTTGGCCTCGGCGCAATAGGTGTTGGCGGGTCGCTGGGCGGTGAGGTGCAGGCCGCTGTCGGTGACCAGGGCGGCCACCTCTTCCGCCGTCGGGTTCCACGCGATCGGCTCACCCATGGCGCGCACGATGCCGCGGCCGAGGCGCTCGAGCACGCCCGGCACGCCGCGGGCGTCGGCACGCCAGGTGTCGAAGACCAGGCGGCTGCCAGGGGCGGCGAGGCCGGCGACGCGGCGCAGCGTCTCGGCGATCGCTTCGCGCGGCAGATACATGCTGACGCCTTCCCAGATGAAGACAGCCGGTCGGTCGGTCGCGTAGCCGGCGGCGCGCAGGGCGACGGCGAAGTCTTCGGTGGCGAAGTCGACGTCGACCCGCACGACGCCGGGCGGCGCGGGCAGGTCGGCGAAGCGCTCGGCGCGCAACGCCGCGGTGGCGGGGTGGTCGACGAGGAAGACGCGCGCGCCGGCCAGCGCGTCGGCGAAACGCCAGGGCCGCGCGTCGAAGCCGGCGCCGAGCAGCACCACCTGGTCGATGCCGGCCTCGCGCGCGGCGAGCAGGCAGGCGTCGAAGTGGCTGTGCCGCGTGACCGTGGTGGCGATCAGGCCCGATGAGATGCGGTCGAGCGAGAACCCCGTGCGTTCGATGCCCCGAAACGCGGCCAGGCCCAGGCGCAGAGCGGGGTCGAGCACACGCTCGGCGTACGGGTCGAGCCCGCGGCCGGCGCGGAAGAGCGCGACGAAGCGCGCGGTCAGGCTGCCGTTCCTTCGCATGGGGGTGGTCTTAGCACAGATGGCCGTCGAATGATGCACTGCGTCATCACCGCGCATTCACGCAAAGACATAACTTTTACAACCTCTTGAAGCCGCCCTGACCCGCGCCGGGCCCGGCTGTTTTAGGCTGCACCCATCGCCGAGACAGGTGAGGAGCGGACGATGCGCGCCTTCAAGATGCTGGTTTTCTTCACGATTCAACTCGCGGCCACCGCGGCCTTCGCCACGGGGCCGGTGCTCTTTGCCGGTGGGACCGACGGCGCCGAGCTGAAGCCCACAAAGGCCGAGGGCCCGTTTGGGGCGGCGGTTGGCATGGTCGAGATCGCCGTCGATGTGGCCGAAGACGAGGCCATGGGCCGCACCACGATGCGGGTGCGGGGCACGCCGGAAGGGGCCCATACGCTGATCGTGCCGCTGGGGCCGGGCCACCTGGAAGCCCGCGCCCGCGTCGATGGCAAGGCCGTCGAGGGCGATACCCGGACCGGCGCGAAGGCCGACGCGCTGTGGGCCGCGCTGGCCAAGGTCACCGGCTCGGGCCTGCCGCTCGCCGAGGTGGGCCACGGCGCGCTTGTGGTGCCGACGCCCGCCCTGGGCAAGCGCGCGGTGATCGAGCTCGACCAGAGGTGGAAGATCGACGCCACCGATGGCATGCGTCGCCTGGTGGTTCCCCTGCCCGCCCCTTCGCTCGCGGCCTCGCTCTCGCGGCTGCGCGTCGAGGTCACGCTGCGCGCGGCCGAGCCGTTGCGCGCGGTTTTCAGCCCCAGCCATGACATCGACGTCGAGCGCCCCGACCTGCGCACGGCCATCGTGCGCTTCGACCTGTCGAGCCCGCACGGCGACGATGACCTGACGCTGCTCTACGCCGTCGACCGCGACGACCTGGGCCTGCGGGTGCTGACCCATCGGGCCGATGACGCCGACCACGGCTATTTCATGGTGCTCGGCAACCCGACCGGGCGCGCCGAGGGCGACATCGCCGCGCCGAAGGACGTGGTCATGGTGGTCGACACCAGCGGCAGCATGCGCGGCGAGAAGATGGAGCAGGCGCGCTCGGCCATGGAGTACGTGCTCGACCATCTGGGCCCCGACGACCGCTTCAACATCATCGCGTTCGGCACCGCGGTGCGGCCCTTCCGCGACGCGCTG
>JAGQJJ010000590.1 GCA_020430675.1 Myxococcales bacterium | reverse complement strand
TCGCGTGACCGCGCCGCCGCAGGCGTGGGTGATGCCGTTGTTGATCGTCTCGGTGCTGACGCTGCTCGCGCTGGCCGTGTGGTTTGTGGTGCGCTGAACCGCCTGCGCTACGCTCAGCGCCGCGCCACCGCCTGCGCCTGCGTCTCGCGGATGACCGTCACCTTGATCTGCCCGGGATAGACGCACTCGTCTTCGATGCGTGCGGCCAGATCCATCGACAACCGCGCCGCCGCCAGATCGTCCACCCGGCGCGGATCGACATGCACGCGCACCTCGCGGCCGCCCGAGATGACATACGACCGGTGAATGCCCCGCGGCCGCATCTCGGTGCAGATGCGCTCCACGTCATCGACCCGCCGCGTATAGGCCTCCAGCGTCTCGCGCCGCGCCCCGGGCCGGGCCCCGCTCAGCGCGTCGGCCGCCGCCACCAGGTGCGCCAGCGGGCTCGAAGGCTTCTCATCGTTGTGATGCGCCGCGATCGGGTGCACGATCTCGGGCGCTTCGCCGTGCGCCCGCGCAAACGCCGCGCCGCTCACCGCGTGGCTGCCCGTCGCTTCGGTCTCGGCCCAGAGCACCTTGCCGATGTCATGCAGCAACGCCGCCCGATGGGCCGTGCGCAGATCGAGCCCCAGATCCTCGGCCATGATGCCGCACAGATGCGCCGTCTCGATCGCGTGCTGCCACTGGTTCTGCGTATAGCTCGTGCGATAGAGCAGCTTGCCGACCAGAAACTGAATCTCGGGGTGCACATCGCGCAGCTTCAAGATGCGCGTCGCCCGCTTGCCCGCGTCGCGCGCGATCTGCTCCAGATCGGCCCGCGCCTTCTCCACCACCGGGCCCACCGGGCCGCTGCCCTTGCCCTTCAAAAAGCGCTCGTACGCCAGCCGGGCGATCTCGCGGGTGAACGGATCGGGCGCCTGCAAGAAGAAGCCGCCCTCCTGCTCGATGAACTCGACCGTCGACGCCTCGGTGATCTCGTGCAGCACCGCGCGCCCATCGGCCAGAATGCGGTCACGCTTCTTGGCGTCGGCCGGCAGCTCCACCGACGAGATCAACCGCGCCGCGGGCAACGCCGCGCCGTACCGCTGACACGCCATGTCGATCAGCCGCCGCGCCTCGATCTCGGCGTGCGCGGTGACGCCCTCTTCCTTGGCGCGCGCCGCTTTGCTCGTCGCGATGCGCGTCTGCCCGGTCATCTCTTCGACCAGCTCGGCGATCAGATCATCACGCGACTGCCCGGCCACCTCTTCGATCGAATGCTCCAGGCGTGCATCGAGCCCCTCGATCTCGGCCTGCAACGCGCCGAGCGACGCCCGGCGGCTCTCCAACGCTTCATGGCGCTCGCGCAGCGCCGCGCCGCGCTCGTCGAGGTGCCCCTGGCGCCGATCCACCGCCGCGGTCAGGCGCTCCAGCCGCGCCTCATCGGCGGCGATGGCCTCGGCCTCTTCGGCGAGCTGCCGCGCCAGTCGATCGCGCAGCGCCTGCGCCCGGCCGTGCACCTCATCGAGCGCGCCTGCGCGCACCGACTCGGCGCGGGCCATCTCGCGGGCGTGCACCTCGCGCGCGTCGGCCAGCGCCGCCGCCTCGCGAGTGCGCGCCTTGGCGACCATCACTCCGGCCACGGTGGCCGCGCCGGCCGCCGCGGTGGCGATCGCGACGATCATCCGTCCTCCTTCGCCTCGGCAGCCGCCTCGGCCGTCGCCTTCGCCTTCTCGCGGCGATAGCGCAGCCCGGCCCCGAGCTCGATGCGCCAGTGGCCGTCCTCCTGACGCAGATAATAATCGCGCACGAAGGCGCCCGCCTGCACGTCGACCCGGGCGAAGTCCCCGACGATGTCTTCGTTTTTCACGTCGAGCGGCGCCCCGTCAAACGTGAGGCGCTCGGAGAGATCCTGCCATCCCTGCGCGTCGGGCGTGCCATTGAGCTGCCAGGCGCGCTCCAGCCGTTGCACGGTGGCCACGCTGAACAGCGTCTTCATCTCGACGATGTCGTCGCCCACCGCCGCCGTGCTCGCGCGCTCGATCACCTCGCGCGGGCTGTCACGACAGCCGACGAGCACCAGCATCGCCAGAAAAAGCCAGGGCAGACGCTTCACCGGACCCACCACCAGACCAGAAAAGCCAGCACGATCAAGGCGATGCCCGCGGCGATGATCCGCCGGGGCCCGGCGCCCTCGGCCTCGCTCACCGGCGGCGTCGTAAAGCGCACCGGGCGCGGACCGGCCACCGTCCGCCCGTCGGGCCCCACATCGAGCGAGTACTGCTGGCGCGTGTCCGGCCCCATCGCCGCATCGCCCGCGGCGAGGCGCTCGGCCCGCACCGGATCGTTGCCACGCTCGATGGCGCCCAACGTCTCTGGATCGGATGCTTCTCGGAACCACGCCGTCTCGTGAAAATCGCGCGCCGCTTCGGACGCCGCGTCCTCTTCTTCTTCGTCGACCGGCTCGGCCTCGGCCTGAACCGGCGGCGCCTTGGCCGGCGGCGGGCTCGGCGGCACGGGCGACGGCACCTCATGCAGCGTATCACGTTGCGCGTCAAACACCGCCGGCGCGCCGAGCATGGTCGGCCGCTCATCCTCGGCGGCCGGACGCGGCACCTGCGGCGGCGGCTCGCGCAGCTTCAGCCCGCACACCCCGCAGAAATTGCACTCCGGCGGCACGGAGTAACCGCAGGTCGGGCACGGCATCGGCGCGTCACGGTGGGCCATCGCGCGAGAGACTAGTTGGGCCGCCGACAACTTCGAAGGGAAATCCGCGCCACCGTTGTCAGCGCGCCGTCACCAGCCAATCGACCAGCCGGGCCAGCGCCGCGTCGCTCAGACGTGCCGCCGCAAACGCCGGCATGAACGTGGCCGGATGGCGTGGCCGATCAGCGCCGCGCACCATCGCCACCAGCCCCGTGCGCGACAGCGGCCGATCGATCAGCACCCCGCCGGGCCCTTCCTCATGACAATGGCGACAAGCCTGGTCGTACAGCGCCACGCCGTCCCACCCGGCGACATCCGGCCCTTCGGCGACGGGACGCGCCGCCAGCAACGCCCGCAGATCGCCCCTGACCTCGGCCGGCAGCGGCGGCCGCGCCAGATAGCGGTCGGCGCAAAGGTCGATCGCGGCCGCCACCGAGACCGAGCGCCCGCCCCAGATCACCGATCCGACCGCGCCCAGCGCCGGCGCCGGCCGCAGCGCCGCTTCGCCCGGCGCGGCATGACAGTCAGCGCACGCGAGCCCCGAACGCCCCAATTTGCGATCAGCAAAGCGCGCCCTGCCCTGCCCCGCGTCCCCCGCCGGCGTCGGCCCACCCGGCTTCGGCCAGGCAGGCGGCAGCGCGGGCGGCGAAGGCCCGCAGGCGACGAACCACAGAGCGGCGAGGAGGCAGATGCAGCGCACGCGGCAGCATCGCCGGGGCCCCGCGGCGGCGCAACGCCTCTGTACATCGCTCGCCTGATCGGTCGATAGTGAGGAAGTGAGGTATGCGATCCTCATCACGATGGCAGTCGCGCTCGCGACCAGCGTCCGCGCTGCCGATACGGGCGGCGCCGATCCCACCGCGGCCCTTGTCGACGCCTTGTTGGGCCACGCCAACCACAAAGTGCGCCTCAAAGCCGCCAAGCGCCTCGGCACCGACCGCTCGCCGCTCGCCGCCGACGGGCTGCGCCAGGCGCTCAACGACGAGCACCCGCTGGTCCGCGCCGCCGCCGCCAAC
>JAGQJJ010000589.1 GCA_020430675.1 Myxococcales bacterium | reverse complement strand
GGGTGCCTTCGCCGGCGATCAGCTCATAGCTGAACACCATGCCCAACACGCCCTCGGGGTCGCGCGTGCCGCTCAGGTCGAGCTGGATGCGCTGGCCGCGGTCGGCGGTATAGGGCCCGCCGGCGGCGATCTGCGGCGGGTCGACGTTCTCGACCACCAGCACGTAGGCGGCGCCGAACGCGCACTCCGAGCAGTCGGCGCGGGTCACGCCGTCGTAGCACTCGCCGTTCCACTGGCCGTCGTCGCAGGCGCGCACCGGCACCGCGATGCGGTCGCCGATGACCATGCCCGGCCGCGGGATGAAGGTCACGGTGCCCAGCGCGCCGTCTTCGCCCGCGTCGTCGTAGTCGCCGTCGAGGTTCAGGTCGAAGTGCAGCGAGGTGATGCGGTCGGGCACGCCGCGCGGGCGGTTGGCGTCGCCGGGGAAGACCTCGTGCTGCGAGTCGACATCGTAGGTGTTGCGCCCGTCGAGCACGATGGGCTGGCCGATATAGCCGCCGTAGACCGCGTCGGCGCCGTCGGGGTGGCCGACGATGACCGGCACGTGGTTGCGCAGCGACAGCTCGATGTGCACGTTTGCATCGTCGAGCACCGTGCGGCCTTCGCTGTCGGTCACTTCGAGCATCACGTTCTTGGTGATGACCTCGCCCCAGCCCAGGTCATCGTTGTACTGGAAGGTGAACTGCTCGTTGAGATCGGCGGTCTCGAAGTCCCAGACGATGCCATTGTCGCCGGGGCGATCGATGACATTCCAGCGGTAGCGCACGATCGACACCGTGGGATCGAGCACATGGCTCCACGAGTGATCGAAGGTGATGTCGATGCCCGGACCCGCCTGCTGCGGGGTGGCGCGGGCCCACGCTTGCGTCTCAAGCCAGGTCTGGATGATCTGGGTCGACATCGCGGTGCGGGCGAGCTGGTCGATGCTGCCGCCCCAAGGCCAGTCGCCGACCCAGTTCCACGAGCCGTCGCCGGCCTGCTGCGGCAGCAGGAACTGGTTCATCATGGCCGACCAGTCGCGCCCGTTGGGCAGGATCTTGATCTCGGGGTCAAACGAGCGCAGGCCCTTGGTCATCGCATAGATATAGTAAAGGCCCCAGCGCGCGACGCCGGGGGTCATGTTCTGCAGCGAGTTGACGTGGGCCTGCACCTGGGCGTCGTTGGGGTTGTAGGTCTCGTCTTCCGTCCAGCCATAGCCGACGAGCGCGTTGCCCGAGAGCTTGGGGCCGCCGCCGTCGTAGGTGCAGCTGCCGTTGCCGCAGTGGGCGCGCAGCCAGTTGCGCTGGTCGTTCTTGGCCCACTGATAGGTCTCGGTGCCGAACTTGCGCTGCAAGAGCCGCAGCGACTCGGGGGCCCAGCCGTTGGTCGAGCCGTCGCTGTGGGTGATGGTGTTGTTGCGGCAGTCGTAGTACCAGCCGCCGTCGCTGGTGCGGCACTGCACGATGCCGTCGGCCAGATCCTGCCCGATGCTGCGCAGGGTGCGGCCGAAGACGTTGCCGGGGCCGGCGGGCGCGACGTAGTTGGGGTTGCCGAAGTTGGCGATGGGCTCGATCCAGGCGGTCGCGCCGTAGCTCGGCCAGTGGCCGAAGCCGCCGAGCACGCCGTTGGTGTACTGGATGGCTTCCCCGTTGCGGCCCTCGTTGTTGAAGTCGTCAAAGAACAGGCCGCCGCGCATCGAGTAGGTCGAGAGCAGCGCGTTGAGGCCGCATTGCGTGACGTGGCGGTAGTACACGTCGCCGTCGCGCCCCTCGCCATGGCCGTGGCTGCGCCGCAGGAAGGCGTTGAGCGCGTGGCCGTGGGCGTAGACCGTGGGCGAGCCGGGGTAGATGCAGGTGTGCACCGCGTGGCCCTGCCCGTCGTCGCCGCGGTGGCTGAAGCGCACGAACATCCACCAGAGCGCGCGGTCGACGGCGCGGTTGGCGTAGACCGTGCGTGTGATGCCCAGGCTCTGGCCCTCGGCGCAGTTTTCGTTGGCCGGGTAGCCGGGGCAGAGGCGGTCGACGGTGACCTTGACCGGCATGGTGGCCGAGAGGGTCTCGCCGGCGCAGGTCACCTGCACCTTGGGGTAGAAGAGGCGGTCGCCCTGCGCCGCCGGCAGCGTCACGTCGAGCCCGAGCGCGGCGAAGTAGCCGTTCGAGTTGGCGTTGCGCATCTGCTCGTTGGCGTCGTCGTAGTCGGCGTCGCCGTTGATATCCCACCGATATTGGTAGGCGCCGCCGCAGTTGCCGCCTTCGGCGATGGCCTGCAGCACGGTCGGTTGGCCGTTGAGCGCGGGGTGGGGGATCTCGGGGCGGCCTTGCACCCACTCCACTACGCTGACGCGGAATTGCGCGAATGCGGTCGCGGGCAGAGCCAGAAAGAGGAGGGCAAAGGAACCGAAGAGGAGACGCCTGCTTGCGGTCGACATGGGCTTGCTCCGGGCGCTTGGGCCAAAGGGTCGACGAAACGATGGGTAGTATTACCAAAAAATACCGCTTCGGTTGAAATTGATCGGGGATCCAACGCCGACGCGGCCTGCGCGGGATCGATCAACTTGCGCCGAGAGTGAGGTGCCTGCCCGTGAGTCGATTACGCGCCGATCGGGGCGGGGTGGAGCAGATCGCGCACGGCCTTCATGCCCGCCAGCTCGGCGGCCGGGTCATGGGCCTGCGGCGCGTCGGCGTGGCTGAAACCGTGGGTCGCCCCGGCATGCACGACGATCTCGGCGTCGGGGTGGGCGGCAAACGCGGCCTTCACCGCCTCGACCGCGGCCGGCGGCACGAAGGGGTCGACCGCGCCGAAATGGAAGCGCACCGGGCAGCCAATCTCTACCGCGCGATCGAGGAACGCCTCCATTCGGCTGCCATGCCAGGTGACGATGCCATCGACCAGCCCATCGGCGGCGGCGAGCAGCGCAAAGGGCCCGCCGAAGCAGACCCCGAGCATCACCACCCGCTCGACGCCGGGTTGCGTGCGGGCCCAGGCGATCATCATCTGCACATCGCGCCAGAGCGCCGGGCGATCGAGCGCGCCGATGCGGGCCCGAACGCGCCCGAAGTCGGCGTAGGGCACGACGCCGGGGTCGGTGCGGAAGAAGGGATCATAGGTGACGCAGAGCCGCGCTTCGTGGGCCAGGTCGAGCATCTTGGCTTCGACGTCGGGGCCGGGGCTGAACGCGGAGGGCATGATGACCAGCGCGGCGTCGCCGTGCGGGCCCCGTGCGATGGTCACGGGCAGGGCGTCGAAGGCGGGGGGCAGGGCGAGGGATTCGAGCGCGGGGGCAGGTTTCACGAGCGTCTCCGGCAAGGGCCAGCCCGCCGTGTAGCAGGGCAGGGCGGCGGTCGCAAGCCGGAGGCGCCCGGGAATGAGGCGGGTCAGCGGGTGAACTCGGCGGTGCCGTTTTCGACCTTGCAGCTGCCGTAGCGGCCCTCGAACTCGCCCTCGATGGTGCCATGGGCTTCGTTGGCGCTGGTGATGTCGTTGATGACAAACGAGATGCGGTTGTCGCGGAAGATGGCGCCGGCTTCGTTGCCGTTGTTGTCGCGGACCGGGAAGGTGCCGTTGAGGGTCATGCGGGTGTCATTGCCATTGCCGGTCAGGGTGTGGTCGTTGAGGGTGGCTTCGAGGTCGCTCGAGTCGCCGGTGATGCGCAGGGTGTACAGGTCGTTGTGCGCGCCGTGGCGGATGTCGTTGAAGCCCTGGTCGCAGGAGACCTCGTAGTCGACGCG
>JAGQJJ010000588.1 GCA_020430675.1 Myxococcales bacterium | reverse complement strand
GCCCATAATCGGATCGCGCGGCTCGACCTGGCCGGCGACCAGCTCATGCTCAGCGAAGGCGGCTACGCGCTGGGCTGGCTGACGCTCTCGGGGCTGGTGCTGCCCGGACCCCCGGTTGAAGGCCCGCCGGTCGCGGCCAACCCCAACGCACCCAATACCGGCGTGGTGGCGCAGGCGCGCGCGAGCATGGCCGCGCCCACCGATGTGCACGGCGCGCTCGATGGCCTGGCCGACGCCGCGCTCGACCGGCGCACCGAGGGCGGCATCACCTGGTTTGAGACCGCCCGCAACGTGCTCGGCGCGCCTTTCACCCTTGTCATCTATTGGCCCGATGGCGCACAGGTGCCCAATGTGGCGTTGCTGCCGCCGCCCGCCAGCTTCGACCTGGCGCGGCTGCTGACCGACGCGGTCGGCATGAGCGACCTGGGCGCGGTGCGCGTGCAGCAAGGCGTCCTCTTGTGGGTGCCCGACCAGAACAAGACCGCCGCCGCCTCCGTGGCCCGGCTGCCGACCCCGATGCGCACCCGCATCCAGGTGGTCGACAACCGCGCGACGCTGCCCCTCGTCGGCGGCCAGAACATCTTCGGGCGCCTCTCGCTGGGCGATGGCATCCTGCTCGGCGCGCTGCATTCGATCGGCTTCTGTGACGGCGACTGCGGCGTGCGGGTCAACGCGGCGCAGGGTCGGTTCCCCGAAGACGCCTGCTCGGTGCGCGACAACGCCAGCGGCTGGTGGCTTCGCCTGAGCCGCGCGCAATGGGACAATGTCTTCAACATCGACGGCGTGCAGATGATCGAGCCCACCGTCGAAGTCCGCCGCGAACAGACCCGCACGCTGCGCGCCTGGGCGGCGCAGACGCGGGTGCAGAACAAGCCCTATTTCCTGTACGGTCAGTGCAATCTGAGCGCGTGCCGGCAACAGAATGCCTTCGCCTTCAACGCCGCCTCGGTCAGCCTCGATGACTACGCCACCCTGATCCGCACCCTGGGCGCGCGCGCGCTCGATGGCTTGCCCGGCGGATGGGATGCCGGCCTCAACGCGCTGCCCCTCGACGCGGTCAGCATCAAGAGCCTCGATGATCCCTATGATGCGTCCGCCAACCTCGACGCCGCCGGCCGGCCGCGGTTGCAGCGCATGCTGGGCGTCTTCGCCGGGCCGCAGCAGCGCATCCTCGGCTCGGAGCGCTGCGTCGTCGGCCCCGAGACGCTCGCCCGCGGGCGGGGCAACGTGCTCGGGCGCGACGTCGCGACGCTCACCGCGGACTATTGGAAGGCGGGTCATCAGAACCCGCGCGGGCGCCGCCGCTCGGGTCTGTACGCCGACGCCACGGTCGATCTGGGCGGCTGGACCCCCATCGTGAGTGGCTCGGGCGTGCTCTCGGTCGCCAAGGACGACGATCAGGCGCGCATGTCACTTCGCGCCCAGGTCGACATCGCCGGCATGCTGAGTCAGCAGGTGGCGCTCGCGGTCACGAAGCAAGGCATCTCCTGGTCGCGCAACGCCAACTGCCCCGATCCCACGCGCATCGACATCAGCGGCAGCCACGACCTTGCGGGCGGCGCGGGCCTGCGTGTCGACCTGGGCGTCGATCTCAATGCCTCGTGTCTGGTCGATGTCATGCAACAAGCGGTTGAAGGGGCGCGCCAGGCGGTGGGCGTCGCTGAGGACAAGACCGGTGATGCGTTTCGCGCGATCGGAGAGTTGGGTGGGGCCGGCATCGACGTGGTCGAGCAATGTACCCGGGAAGGGTGGGACCACTTCGAGGATGCCGTCGAAGATACAGCCGAAGAGATCGGACAACCGCTCAGCGATGGCTGGAATGCAACAAGCAGCGCCGGTTCCGACGTGGTCAACACGCTCAACCCCTTCCACTGAGCCAATGGCTTCAACCCTCGAACGATTGGAGGTTCCCATCATGTTTCGTTGCACGTTCGTCGCCGCGATCATCGCGCTGTCTGCCTCCGCCGCATTCGGTCAGATGTCCGATGGCACCTATGCCATCAGTGCCCGCAATGATCTGGATAGGTTCATCGCCCAACACGTCATGAAGCCCGACATTCCGGCACTGCATCTCAACGACTCACCGAACAACGATCAACTCCTGTCGACGCGCTACCCACCGCGAGACTGGTATTCGCAATTTCAGGTCGAGCGGCAGGGCGACGGCACGATCCGCATTCGCGGCCGGGCGAGCGGGCGCTGGCTGCATGCCAATGATGGCGGTGATCACTTGGTATCGTCGCGCTTTCAGCCCCAAGATGCCTATACCCGCTTCTTCGTCGATGCCGTGCCGGGCCTCCGCAACCACAATAGCTACTCCGCCGGCCTTCTGGGCATCAAGGTCCGATTGGGCGGGTACGTTGCGCGCCTGAGGGTACAGGCCAGCGGCCGCTATCTCTCGCTGCGCGCTGATGGCGTGATGCAGACGACGGACGACGTCAATGAGGCCGCCGAACTGGTCTTCAGCGCAGTCGCCGGCTGCAACGCCGAGGCCGTCAACTGGGATGGCACATGGCGGACGAGCCTGGCCATCGGCAAGCCCGTCCGCCACGGTTCACACAGCCCGGTCGACGCCGCGCTCGCGGTCGATGGCAGCATCTGCACCGGGCGGACCGAGGCGGGCAATGGCACCGAGATCCCCTGGTGGGAGGTCGACCTTGGCCAGCCCATGCAGGTCGATGCCATCTTCGTCTGGCGCGGACGACAGACCATGGGCGACGCCATCGTCGCCACCGCCGCCGAGCCGCTTGGCGACTCGATCATGACCGTGGGCGAAGGCGTCAATCGCTACAAACTCGATAACAATCGCCTCAACATCGTCCGTCCGACCTGGGGCACGCAGCGGGCCTCGGTGTCCAACCCCCTCGGCGGCAGCAGCCTGCATTTCCACACCCCGACGCCGCCCGATCCGGTGCGTTACATCCGCATCTACATCCCTGCCCGCCAAGGCACGGTCAGCCTCGATGAAGTCATGGTCATCGGAAATGCGGCGAACCCATGAGCATCCGTATGGCCTGCCATTGCCTGATGCTGACCGCCACCGCGCTCGGCTGCGCATCGCGGGCGCAAGAGACGCTGCCGACCGACCTGCGCCTGCCGCCGACGGCGCTTGCCGCGCGCCCGGCGCTGAGGGCCGGCGTCACCGCGCTCTGGCAGGGTCGCCTCAACATCGCCAGTCAGGCCTTCAATCGGGCGCTCGAAGCGGCCCCTCGCGACCCCTGGCTGCACTTCCTCAACGCCTATGCCTATGACCTGCGCGCCGAGCAGGGCGAGTTGAGCCAGGCCGAGCTGGCCGAGGTGGGCTATCGCCTCGCGCTCAAATTCGATCCCAATCAATGGGCCGCGGCCTACCGATTGGGGCGGCTGCTGTGGCGGCAGGGACGCCTCGGGCCGGCGCGCGATGCCTTCGCCCGGGCCGTCGTCGCCGCGCCCGAGCGCGCGGTCTCGGCCTATGCCTTGGCGGTCGGCTCCTATGCCATGGGCGACGCGCGCACGGCGGCCTGGGCCCTCGACCGGCTACCGCCCGCCCAGGTCGGCACGCCGCGGGTGCTGCGCGACAAGGCGCTGGTGAAGGCGGCGCTTGGCGAGGATCACGCAGCCGCCGCGCTGCTCGCCGACTACCGGACTGCGGGCGGCCCGGGCGCAGATGGGCTCGCGTCGCGGATTGATGCCTGGAAGCAGGCCTATGGTCGGTCGCTTGCTCAGCCG
>JAGQJJ010000058.1 GCA_020430675.1 Myxococcales bacterium | reverse complement strand
CATCCCCGAGGTCGTCGAGCGCATCGTGCGCCTGAGCGACGGGCTGCGGCAGAAGAAGCTGACCCTGCCGATTCAGGGCGATGGGCGCGAGACGCGGGCGTTCTGCCATGTGACCGACGGGGCGCGCGGGGCGCTGCTGGCCGGCGAGCGGGGCGGGTCGGGTGAGGTCTATCACGTCGGCCGCGAGGACGAGGTGGCCATCGGCGCGCTCATCGAGCGCATCGGCGCGGTGCTGGGCGTCGAGTTGACGCTGGTGCCCGGTGAGCGGCCGGCGGGCGGCACGCCGCGGCGCTGTCCGGCGATCGGCAAGCTGCGCGGGCTCGGCTACGCGCCAGCGATCGACCTGGACGCGGGGTTGGCCGAGACGGTCGCCTGGTATCGCGACGCCTGTCTCAAAGCGCGATAAGGCCGATCAAACCGACCGCCAGGCAATACCACCCGAAGTGGCTGAACCAGCCGGCGCTGACCAGGCGGAGCAGCAGCACCAGCGCGCCGATGCCGGCGACGAACGAGACGCCAGCGCCGACCGCAAGCGCGAGCAGCTCTTCGGTGGGCGGCGGGGCGGCGATCAGGTCGCGGGCCTTGAGCAGCGTGGCGCCGAAGATGACCGGCAACGAGAGCAGGAAGCTGTAGCGCGCGGCCTGATCGCGGTCGACGCCGAGGAAGAGCGCGGCGGCGATGGTGGAGCCCGAGCGCGAGATGCCGGGCAGGATGGCCACCGCCTGAGCGGCGCCGATGGTGGCGGCGCGGGGCAGCGTCACCTCGGCGCCGCGGGGGCGGGCGGCGCGGCTGGCGAGCAGGATGGCGCCGGTCACGAGCAGCGCGCCGCAGACGAAGCGGGGATCGTCGAAGGCGGCTTCGAGGCGATCCTTGAACAGCACGCCGACGAGGCCGGCGGGCACGCAGCCGAGCACGATCGCGCCAGCGAGGCGCAGGTCGGCGTCGTTTCGCCAGCGCTCGCCGATCTGCGAAGGCGCCGTCAGCGCGCGCAGCGTGGTCGACACCAGCCGCGCGATGTCGCGGCGGAAGACCAGCACCACGCTGAGCAGGGTGCCAAAGTGCACCGCGACCTCAAACGCGGCGCCGCCGCCGTTCACCCCAAGCAGCGCCTCGCCGAGCACCAGGTGGCCGCTCGATGAGACGGGCAGAAACTCGGTCAGCGCTTGCACCAGCCCGAGCAGGGCGGCAGAGAGCAGGTCCAAGGCGGGCTCCGGTCAGGGGGGTGGCGTTGATTGGCCGTAGAGCAGCCAGACCACGCCGCTGAAGATGGCCGCGATCAGCAGCAGGCTGATGATCACCACCAGCGGCCCCGAGACGCCTTTGGCGACGGCGGCGGCCGTGGGCGCGGGTTCGCTGGGCAGGATGGTCTCGTCGAAGGCCATCGGCGTGACCAGCGTGGGGCCGGCGTCGGCTTCGGTGGGCAGGGTGCCGCGGGTGAGCGCGGCGATGGCCGGCGCGCCCATCTCGGCCAGCAGGGTGCGCGCGGCCGAGTGGTCGGGGCTGCGGGTGAGCGCCTGGCGCGCTTCGACGATCGCGGTGTCGCGATCGCCCGCGCTGAGCGCCGCCCGCGCGACTTCGACGCGCTGGTCGGCGAGCTTTGCGCCAAACGCCAGCGCCGCGTCGGCCGGGTGCTCGATCAGCGCGGCGATGACCGCCTTGGGGTCGTCGACCGCGGGCACGAAGGGCAAAAGCGCCGCCTGGAAGGCCTCCATATCGGCGAAGCGGGCCGCCGGATCCTTGCTCAGCGCGCGCTGGATGAGGCCGATGAAGGCCGGGTCGAGTCCCGGGGCGAACTTGCGCGGGTCGGTCGGCTCATCGCTCAGGATGCGCACGATGACCTCGGCCGTCGTCGGCGCGGCGAAGGGTTTGGCGGCGGTGACGAGCTGGTAGAGGCATACCCCGAGCGCGTATTGGTCGACCGCGTCGCCCACCCGCTCGCCGCGGGCCTGCTCGGGCGGGATGTACGCCGGGGTGCCGAGGAAGTCGCCGGTCTTGGTCAGCGCGTCATCCTCTTCGCCCCGCGCGATGCCGAAGTCGCCGAGCTTGACCACCCCGGAACGGCCGAGCAGGATGTTGGCCGGCTTCACGTCGCGATGGATGACGCCCTCGCGATGCACGTAGACGAGGGCTTCAACCACCGGCGCGATGACCAGCGCCGCCAGCTCGGGCGGCAATTGCAGCGGCGGGTGATGGCGCGTCAGGCGGGTCAGGTCATCGCCTTCGACGTACTCCATCACCATCGCCACGCCGCCGTCGTCGAGCGCGAGCACGTCGTAGATGTCGACCACGCACGGGTGCTTCAGGCGGGCGAAGATGCGCGCCTCGCGCAGAAAGCGCGCCCGGACGGCTTCGCGGTCATGGTGCTGGGCGTGCAGCTGCTTGATGGCCACTTGCCGGTCGAGCATGGTGTCCTGGGCCAGAAAGACCCCGGCCATGCCCCCTTCGCCCAAGGGGCGGACCAGCTCGTAGCGTCCGTGAAGCAACATCGGGGCGAGCATAGCGCTTTCAGCGCGTGGCGGGGAGTCGCCCGCGGGCGCCGTATCGACTACTGGTTGGCGACCGGCGCACCCTGCGCATCGTACAGGTGCACCGGCAGCCCGATGCCGTCCATCGAAGCCGCGAGCTTGGCGTGGTCACCGGCGATGATGACCAGAAAGCCGTCCGGCTTGCCCTCGGCCCGCGCCGCGCCCTGGGCGTCGGCCAGGGTCACCGCGCCCAGGTTCTTGGGCCAGTGGTTCAGCCAATCGACCGGCCGCCGGTCGAGCGCCATGCTCACCGCCTGACTGGCCACGTTGGCCATGCTCTCGAAGCGCCCAGGGAAGCCGAGCATCAACCCGTTGACCGCCTCGTCGCGCTCCTTGGCCTCGATCGGCTTCTTGCCGCTGATCTGCTTGAGCTCGTTGAGCATCTCGTCGAGGCTGGCCCGCGTCGTCTCGGCCCGCACCTTGGCCGAAAGCGAGAAGACGCCGGCCTTCACGTTGCGGTCGAAGCTGCTGCGCGCGCCGTAGGTGTAGCCCTTGTCTTCGCGCAGGTTCAGGTTCAGCCGGCTGGTGAAGGCGCCGCCGATCACGCGGTTGAAGATGGTCGCCGGGAAGTACTCGTCGCTGTCGCTGCTCGAACCTGAGACCCGGCGGGCGACGACCACGACCGACTGCGCCGAGCCGGGGTAGTCGACCCAGTAGATGCCGCGCGGCGCCGGCGCATCGCTCACCCGGAGCGCGGTCGCGGTCGGCGCGCCCTGCCAGTCGCCGAGGTGCTTTTCAAGCGCCTTGGTCAGTGTCTCGCGATCGACCGCGCCCACCGCGATCAGGACGGCGCCCTTGGGCTGCACGACCTGGGCGTAGCGCGCCTTGACCATGTCGAGCGTGAGCCCTTCGAGCGTCGAGCGCACGCCGTCGGCCATGCGACCGCTGTAGCCCTGGCCGAAGAGCACCCGGTGGGCGACCACTTGCGCGCCGTAGCCCGGCTCGGCCTCGTTGGCCAGCGCCGCGGCGATGCGCTGTGCCTTGCGGCGGGCGAACTCGTCCTCGGGAAGCCGCGGGCGGCGCAGCACGTCGGCAAGCAGCGCCAGCGAGGGATCGAGCTGGTCGGCCAGCAGGTCCATGCCGAGCACCACCCCGTCGGTCGCCGGGTAGGCCTCGTAGTCGGTGGCCAGCCGCTGGAAGGCCTCCGACAGCTCCAGCGCCGAGCGCTGGCCGGCGCCCTCGTCGAGCATGTCAACCATCAGCGCGGTGAGCCCGGCCTGCCCATCGGGGTCGCTCGCCGCGCCGTTGGGCAGCATCAGCCGCAACGAGAGCAGCGGCGCCTGATCCTGGCGCAAGTACCAGACGGTGATGCCGTTTTTCATCGCCCAGGTGGTCATCGCGGGCGGCGCCCAATCGGCGCCCTTGCCGCTCGGCCCCGGCGGCTTGGTGCGATCGACCGCGTCGGCGGCCAGGGCGCCCTGCGCGGAGAGGGCAAGCAGACAGGCGGCGAGCAGCAGCTTCATGGGGCTCTTCACTTTGCACCGCCTTCCGCGGGCGTGGCCGGCGTGGCCGCCTCGGGCTTCGGCGAGATGTCGATGCGCACGTTTGGCCCCGTGAGCCACTTCTGCGCCGCGGCGTGCACCGCGGCCGCGTCGAGCGACGTGTAGCGGGCCAGATCCTGGGCCAGATAATCGGGCTTGCCGGTCAGGTGATAATAGCCGCTCAGCAGCATGGCCCGCGACAGCACGCCCTCGACGCGGCCGTAGAACGACTTGCGCCAGCCGTTGAGCACCCGGGCCATCTCGTCCTGGCTCGGCGGCGTGCTCAGCGCCTTGGCCAGCGCCGCGTCGAGCGCGGTCGACAGCTCGTCGATCGTCTTGCCCGGCGCCGCGGTGGCCTGAATCACAAAGAAGCTCGACAGCGCGTTGCTCACCTGGAAGGCGGCTACGTCCTTGGCGATCTTCTGCTCGTAGACCAAGGGCTGGTAGAGGCGGCTCGTCTTGCCGTCGGTCAGCACCGAGGCCAGGATGTCCATCGCCGCGTCGCCGTCGGCGTACAGCGCCGGGGTATGCCACGCGAGGTAGATGCGCGGCAGCTTGACCTCATCGGTCTCCTGACGGTGAATCGATTTGGTCAGCTTGGGCATGGCCGCCTCGGGCTTCGGGGCGCGCTCGCCGGCCGGAATGCCGCCGAAATACTTCTGAATCAGCGCCTTGGCCTGGGCCGGCTCGAAGTCGCCCACCACGGTCAGCACCGCGTTGGCCGGCACGTAGTACTGCCGGAAGAAGCCCTTCACGTCTTCGAGGCTGGCTGCGGTCAGGTCTTCGTGGCTGCCGATCGCGGTGTGGTCATAGGGGTGACCCTTGGGGAAGAGCGACTCGGCAAAATAGAGCCAGACCATGCCGTAGGGGCGGTCTTCGTAGCTCTGCCGGCGCTCGTTCTTCACCACGTCGCGCTGGTTGTCGAGCTTCTGCTGCGTCAGCGCCGGCAGCAGGCTCGCCATGCGATCCGACTCCATCCACAGCGCCAGTTCGAGGTACTCACGGGGCACGCGCTCGAAGTAGTTGGTGCGATCGCTGTTGGTGGTGCCGTTGACCGCCCCGCCGATGGGCTCAAACGGGGTGAAGTACTCGTCATCGAAGTGTTCCGAGCCCTGGAACATCAGGTGCTCGAACAGGTGGGCGAAGCCGCTGCGCCCGGGGCGCTCGTTGGCGGCGCCGACCAGGTAGCGCACCTCGACGGCGACCACCGGCAGGCGGGTATCGCGGCTGAGCAGCACGGTGAGGCCGTTGTCGAGCGACCAGGTCTCGACGTCGACCTTGGGCGCCTCGGCCGCGGGCGGCGGCGAGGCGGCGAGCGCACCGGCCGGCGTGGCCAGGGCGAGGGCGAGGAGCAGGGCGTTTGTCTTCACGACACCTCCAGGGTGGGCGACCGACGGTGCATAGCCCCGTCGAGCCTGGGCGTCAACCGCGCGATTGAAGCGCGTGTTCCAGCGCAGCCCGCCGGTCGGCCGACCAGCCGAGCATTTGCGCCGTCGCGCGGGCCAGCGCGCGGTAGGCCTCGGCGTACTCGGGCGCGTGGCGGGCCAGCGCTGGGACATGGGCGGCGACCGCGGCCAGATCACCCCGCGCAAACGGCCCGGTCAACGCCTGGGCCGCCGGCGCCGCCGCGAGATGCTCGACCGTGCCGCGCAGCAAAGGCAAAAGCAGCGCACGCGCGGTGGGCTCATCGACGCCGAGCGCGTCGAGCAGCGCCACGCCGCCCGCGTTGAGGGTGGTCACGAAGTTCGCCGAGAGCACCGCCGCCGCGTGCCACGCCGCCTTCTCGCCCGGCGGCAGGCGCACCGGGCGGCCGCCGAAAGCCTTGACCAGCGCTGTCGCCGCCTCGGCCGCCGGCGGATCGCCCTCGACGCCGCAGAAGCAACCCTGCAACGGTTCGGGCGTGCCGCGCAGCGATTGCAGCGGGTGCAGCGAGCCCACCGCCGCGCCACGAGCGGCCAGGGCGCCGAGCACCTCGGCGCCGCCCAGCCGGCCGGCGGTGTGCAGCGCGATCGTCTTCGGACCCACCGGCGCCTCGGTCGCCAGCCGCTCGGCCAGCGCCGAGAGCACCTCGTCATGCACGCAGAGCAGCCAGATCGGCGCCGCGTGCAGATCAGCCGGCAAGTCGCCCGCCGCGTCCAGCGCGGGCCCAGGGCTGCGGTTCCAAAGCCGCACGGCCACGCCCGCCGCCCGCAGCCCGGCAAACAAGGCCCGCCCGGCGCGCCCGGCGCCCAGCACATAAACCGGCCCCGGCGCGGCTTCGAGCGCCTCGGCCTGGCCATACAACGCCTTCGCCTGGGCCAGAATCGCGTCGGGCAGCCAGCGCAGCGCCGCCGCGTCGCCCTCGCCTCGCAGCGCTGCGCGAATGGCCGTCGACGACACATCGGGCATCGGCGGGCCCGGGTGGCACCACGGCTCGCCCGCCCGCGCCGCCAGCGAGGCTTCGTGCCCCGGCCGGCCCAGCACGATCAGCGGCCAGCGCGCGACCAGATCATCGAAGCGGTACCAACGATGCGACTCGGTCAGGTTGTCGGCGCCCAGCACCCAACAGAAGCGGTGCTCGGGGTGCCGCTCGGCGAGCAGCGTGAGGGTGTCGAAGGTGCGCGAAGGCCCGCTGCGCTCGGTCTCGATCGGGCAGATCGTCACCTGCCCCGCGATGCCCGCCGCGTCGAGCATGGTCCGCAACATGGCCTCGCGCGCGGCAAACGGCGCCATGCGCTTGCCGAAGACGTGATCGGCCGTCGGCACCAGCCACACCGCGTCGACGTCGGCGCGCCCCAGCAGGTAGACCACGGTGAAGAGATGAGCCAGATGCGGCGGGTCGAACGCCCCCCCATAGAGCGCGATGCGGGCCATGGCGCGCTCAGCCCGTCGACTCGATGGGCTCCGCCTCTTCGAGCAAGTCGCCGTAAGCGTTGAGAAAACCGACGTACAGCGCCCCTTCGGCCAGCGCCACCAGCGCGCACGAAGCGGGTTCGCCCTGCCAGAGCGGCTCGCGCAGATGACCCGGACAGATGCGCACCTTGTCCGGCGCGCGCTCGACGCCGTGCCGCCCGTTGCCGGCCACCACCACCACCGGATCGATCGGCTCGCGCCCGGCTGTCTGCACGCCCAGGTGGCGGCCGGCCAGCTCGATCGAGCCGCCTTCGCCCGCGGGCGAGCGCAGCGCGGTCTCCATCATCTGCGTGCGATCCACCTCGGCTTGCGGCGTCTCGATCACGCCCGAGAGCACCGAGGCCAGCACGAAGTCGGGGTAGCGCTTGTCGGCCCAGGGCACCTCGATGGGGAACCGCATGCGCCGACTGCGCAGCACCGCCTCCACATCGCGCGCCGCCCCGTCGACGGCCACGATATGGTCGACCTCATGGCGCTCGACCAGCATCGCCATCACCGTCTCGAGCAGCGGCAGGTTGCCGCCGGTATTGGCCACGAAGGCGATCTTCATGCGTACCTCAAGAACGGCCGCCGGGCCTCGGTGAAAGCCGCCGCTTCTTTCTGCCACGCGGCCCAAAGGGCGTCCACCTCGGCGGTGCTCGCCTGCGCTTCGATCAGCGCGCGCGCCGCCGGCCCGCCGAAGAGCAGGTCGATCGCCAGCCGGTCGCCGACAAACTCGTAGACCGCCGTCCGCCACTCGAGCCGCGCCCCATGCAGGCGGCGCACCGCGGCGAGAAAGTGCAACGCGGCGCGCAGTGGATCAAAAGCGTCCCGATCGGTCACATGCAGCGCCACGCCGCCGATCGAGCGCCCACCAAACTTGTGGAACGTCGGCCGAAAATAGGTGGGCCGAAAGACGATGCCCGCCACCGGCGTCGCCGTCATCTCTTCAGCCAGCGCAAACGGATCGACAAAATCGGCGCCGATCAGCTCAAACGGCCGCGTCGTGCCGCGCCCCTCGCTCATGGTGGTGCCTTCGATCAGGCACATGCCGGGGTAGACCACCGCGGTCTCGACGGTCGGCATGTTCGGCGAGGGTTGCACCCAAGGCACGCCGGTCGCCTCGTGGTACATCGCGCGCCGCCAGCCGCGCATCTCGACCACCTCGATCTGCGCCCCGAAGCCCTCGCGCGCGTTGAGCAGCGTCACCACCTCGCCGATGGTCAGCCCGTGCCGCACCGGCAGCGGCCAGAGGCCCACGAAGCTCAGATGATCGGCGCCGGTCAGCCCGCCCTCGACGCGCTCGCCGCCGAGCGGATTGGGGCGGTCGAGCACCATCACCGGCACGCCCGCCTTGGCCGCCACCCGCGCCGCCAGCGCCGCCGTGTAGATGTAGGTGTAATAGCGCGCCCCCACGTCCTGCAGGTCGATCACCAGCACGTCGAGGTCAGCCAGATCTTCGATCCGCGGCGCCAGGCTGTCTTCGTCGGCGCCATACAGGCTGCGCACCGGCGCTCCGGTCACCGGCTCGCGCGCCGTATTGTCATCGACGGCGATCATGTCCTGCGCGTCGGCCCAGATGCCGTGCTCGGGCCCAAAGCAGCGCACCACGTTCACGCCCGCGTCGCGACAGGCCTGGGTGATATGGCGCAGATCGCTGCCGCAGCTCGCCGCGTGGCACAGCAGGCCCACGCGCCGGCCTTTCAATCGCGCGAAGCCCTCGGCGACGAGCACATCGAGGCCCAACTGGACACGAGATGTCAGCATGTTGGCATTTCAGCACACGCGGCGCGGCCGAACAACGCGCACGGTCAGCCCGGTCGCGGTCCGAACAGCGCGGTGCCCACGCGCACATGCGTCGCGCCCTCGGCGATGGCGGCGTCGAAGTCGCCCGACATGCCCATCGACAGCCACGGCAACGGTCGCTCGGCGGTGGCCAGCGCGTCGCGCAGCCGGCGCAGCGCGGCAAAATGGCGGCGCGCGTCGGCCAGCCCGGCGTCGGGCGGCACGGTCATCAACCCCTGCACCTGCACGCCTTCGAGGCTTGCGGTCTCGGCCAGCAGGCGTGGCACATCATCCGCGGGCAGGCCGCTCTTGCTCGCTTCGCCCGCCAGATCGACCTCCAGCAACACCGGCACGATACGCCCCAGGGCCAGCGCCCTTCGGCCCAGCGCCTCGGCGGTGCGCGCGTCGGTGATGCCGTGCACCGCGTCGATGCGCGGCGCCAGGTGCTTCGCCTTGTTGCGCTGCAAATGCCCGATGAAGTGCCAGATGGGGGCGTCGCCCAGCGCGTCGACCTTGCCTTGCCACTCCTGCACGTAATTCTCGCCCAGATCGGGCACCCCGGCCTCGACCGCCGCCAGCAATGCCTCGATCGGCTGCTTCTTGCTCGCCCCGATGAGCACCACCGACGCCGGATCGCGCCCGGTCGCGCCGCAGGCCGCCGCGATGCGCCCGCGCAGCACCCGCGCCCGCGTCGCAACCGCCGACGCGGGCCGCGGCGCCGCGCCGAAGCTCGTCAGCGCGTCGAGCACCGCCGAGAGCGGCAGGCCCACGATATTGGCGTAATCGCCCTCAAAATCGGCCACCAGCCGCCCGCCCAGACCCTGGATGCCATAGCCCCCCGCCTTGTCGAGCGGCTCGCCGCTCGCCGCGTACTCGGCGATGTCGGCCGGCGACAGATCGCCGAAGCGCACCGCCGTCGTCGCCGCGCCCGCCGCCTGCAGACCCGCGCCATCGGCCAACGCCCACGCCGTCACCACCCGATGCACGCGCCCCGAGAGCCGTGTCAGCATCTCGGCCGCTTCCTCCGCGTCGGCCGGCTTGCCCAGCGAGGCGTCGCCGAGCGCGACCACCGTATCGGCGCCGAGCGCCAGCCGCCCATCGCTCGCCTTCGCCCCCGCGCGCGCCTTGCCCTCGGCCAGCCGCGCAGCCAGCGCCTCGGGCGCCTCGCCCGCGCGCGGTGACTCATCGATATCGACCGGCACCACCGGCGGCCGCAGCCCGGCCCCCGCCAGCAGCGCCCGTCGCCGCGGCGAGCCCGAGGCGAGCACAAATTCGCGAATCGGCTCATCCATCGCGGCCTCCCGCGCCAAACAAACGTGCATGACCTTTGTTTTGGGGTTGACGCTCTGTTCTTTCGTTCAGTAGGGTTCGGGCGTACATGACTGTTCGTTCAGTATGAGGCGATATCGATGAAAGGCCTGACGACGCGACAGCGCGAGATCCTCGACTTCATCACCGCCTCGATCGATGAGCGGGGCTACCCGCCCACCATCCGCGAGATCGGGCGGCAGATGGGCATCCGCTCGACCAATGGGGTCAATGACCACCTCAAGGCGCTCGAACGCAAGGGTTACCTGCGGCGCGACGACCTCAAGAGCCGCGCGATGCGCCCGACGCACCCGATCTCACCGGC
Organism: Myxococcales bacterium; assembly: GCA_020430675.1. Next base: position 1,214 of record JAGQJJ010000058.1, on the reverse strand, counting down.
CGGCGCGGCGGTGGCAGACGTCGACCTGCCCGATGACCTGTACGACGGCCCCGACATCGTCGAGGTGCCGCTGCTCGGCCGCGTCGCCGCCGGCGAACCGCTGCTGGCGGTCGAGCAGGCTGAAGACACGGTGCGCGTCGACCGGGTGCTGCTCGGCGGCCACCGCCAGGTCTTTGCGCTGCGCATCGTCGGCGACTCGATGATCGAAGACGGCATCTTCGACGGCGACTACGTCTTCGTGAAGAAGACGCCCACCGCCCATGCCGGCGACATCGTCATCGCGCTCATCGACGACGAAGCCACCTGCAAGCGCTACTACCCCGAAGGCGATCGAATCCGGTTCCAGCCGGCCAACGCCCGCCTCGACCCCATCTTCGTGCACCGGCGAGACTTCCGCGAGACGATGATCATCGGCCGCGTGGTCGGGGTGTATCGGCGCGTCTGATCGCCCCGGGCAAGCCCCCTGCCGCGCCGCCGCGGGCGTCATGCGGCTGGCAGATCGGCGTTTCGAGTGCTGGCACTCGACCGAACGCTCTGCTGAATGCGGATCAATTCACCCATCAGAACGGTGACTTGCAAATTTCGACAAAAAACTCCCGGTTCACGCATTGACACGCTCGGGCGAGTGATTAGGGTGACGCCGCCCGGGGGGCAACCCCAGCGGACAGCAAGCATCAGCAGAACGGATTCGTCCGGGAGAGAATATGAACATCAGGCCTCTGTACGACCGAGTCATCGTGCGGCGCGTCGCCGCCGAGACCACGACCAAGAGCGGGCTCATCATCCCCGACACCGCCAAAGAGAAGCCGATCGAGGGCGAGGTCATCGCCGTCGGCAACGGCAAGCGGCTGGATGACGGCAAGATCCTGGCCCTTGAGGTGCAGGTCGGCAACCGGGTTCTCTTCGGCAAGTACAGCGGGACCGAGATCAAGATCGACGGCGAAGAGCGGGTCATCCTCCGTGAGGATGAGATTCTCGCGGTCGTCGAGCGCTAAGGAGATCACGAGAAATGAGCGCCAAGGACATCGTCTTCTCGGAGCACGCGCGCTCCGCCGTTCTGCGGGGCGTCAACGCCCTCGCCGACGCCGTCAAGGTCACCCTCGGCCCCAAGGGCCGCAACGTGGTGATCGCCAAGAGCTTCGGCTCGCCCCTGGTCACCAAGGACGGCGTCACCGTCGCCAAGGAGATCGAGCTCGAGAACAAGCTCGAGAACA
>JAGQJJ010000587.1 GCA_020430675.1 Myxococcales bacterium | reverse complement strand
CCGAGAGGAGTTGCAGCCCGCGCAGCGCGTCGCCGCGGCCTTGCGGGTGGTCGAGCGCGCGCGCGGTGGCCTGGGGGTCGAATGCAAAGAGGGCGAGCAGGGCGAGCAAGAGGGCGTTCACGAGGCGCATGGTACGGCATGACCGGCGCGGCGTCTGCCCTGTTGGAGCGGCTCGCGGCCGCAACCAACTTGATCGGCGCCGCCAACGCGCTGACAGTGCAGGCCATGGACCTGTTCGACCACGCGGCGGCGCGCAGCGGTCCTCGGCCCTTCGCCGAGCGGGTCCGGCCCGACGCGCTCGATGGGCTGTTTGGCCAGCAGGCGACCGCCGAGGGCACGCGGCTGCGGGCCGCCATCGAGCGCGATCGGGTGCCGAGCCTCATCCTCTGGGGCCCGCCGGGCGTGGGCAAGACGACGCTGGCCCGCATCGTCGCCCAGAAGACGCAGGCCTGGTTCGAGCCGTTCTCGGCGGTGCTCGGCGGCGTGCGCGAGATTCGCGAGATCGTCGCCGCGGCCAAGGAGCGCCGGCGGCTGCATCGCCGGCCGACCATTCTGTTCATCGATGAGATTCACCGCTTCAACAAGGGTCAGCAGGACGCGCTGCTGCCGCATCTCGAAGACGGCATGTTTTTTCAGGTTGCGGCGACGACCGAGAACCCGAGCTTCGAGCTGAACGCGGCGCTGCTCAGCCGGGCGCAGCTCGTGGTTTTGCAGCCGCTGGGCCCGGCGGCCATTCGCCGCATTCTGGAGGCCGCGTTTGCCCACCCGGCGCGGCGCGAGGGCTGGCCGGAGGCGAGCATCACCGACGGCGCGCTCGACGCGCTGAGCCACACCGCGGCCGGCGACGCGCGGCGGGCGCTCAACGCGCTGGAGTCGGCGCTCGACCGCACGAAGGACATCACCCGCGAGACCATCGCCGAGGTGCTCGACCGCAAGGTGCTGCGCCACGACAAGAGCGGCGACGCGCATTACCAGACCATCTCGGCCTTCATCAAATCGATGCGCGGCAGCGACCCCGACGCGGCGGCCTATTGGCTTCAGCGCATGGTCGACGCGGGCGAGGATCCGCTCTTTCTGCTGCGCCGCATGGTGATCTTCGCCAGCGAAGACATCGGCCACGCCGATCCGCGGGCGCTCACGGTCGCGGTCGATGCCATGAACGCCTTTCGCTTCGTCGGGCTGCCCGAAGGCATGTTTGCGCTGATGCAGGCGGCGACCTATCTGGCCTGCGCGCCCAAGAGCAACACGGTGCTCAAGACGCTGGCCGCGGCCCGCAGGGCGGTGGCAGCCCACGGCGACCTGTCGGTGCCCAAGCACCTGCGGCCGGGCTCGACGGCGCTGATGAAGCAGCTCGGTCGTGGGCAGGGCTACCGCTATCCACATGATTTTGATGGAAATTACGTCGTACAGGACCACCTGCCCGACGAGATCGCCGGCCTGCGGGTCTTTGAACCGGGCGCATCCGGCGAAGAGGCCGCGCTGGCCCAGCGCGTCGTACGGTGGCGCGCCCAGGGGCACGCGCGGCAAGATGACGAGCGCGATGTCGATGAGGGAGACCCGCCATGAGCATTCGGGTCATCGGCGCCGGCTTCGGCCGCACCGGTACGTTGTCGCTGAAGCTGGCGCTCGAAACGCTGGGCTTTCGGCCGTGCTATCACATGGTCGAGGTGGATGCCCGGCCGGCGCATCGCGTGCTGTGGGCGGCGGCTCATCGCGGTGAAGCCATCGATTGGGATGCGCTGTTCGAGGGCTATCAGGCGACGGTCGACTGGCCCTCGTGCAATCTGTGGCGCGCCCAGGCCGCTCACTTCCCCGACGCGCGCATCATTCTCACGCGGCGCGACGCCGGCCGGTGGTACGAGAGCGTCATGCGCACCATCTACCCGCGAACGACGCAAATGCGCGCTTCGGCCGATGAGGGGGAGCGCGCGTTTGGCGAGTGGGTGCAGACGCTTGTCTGGCAAGGCGTCTTCGACGGGCGGATGCACGATCGCGAGCACGTCATGGGGGTCTACGACCGGCACAACCAGGCGGTGATCGACGAGGTGCCGACTCAGCGCCTGCTGGTGCTCGACCCGGCGGCCGGGTGGCCGCCGCTCTGCGCCTTCCTGGGCGTGCCCAGGCCCGCGGAGCCCTTCCCGTGGGTCAATACCACAAAGCAGTTCATCGCCGAGCGCGTGCAATAGCGCCACCCAAGGTCAGGTGCCGAGCACCCGCCGGGTGAAGGTGTTGAGGAACTTGCCCTTCGGATCCTGCGCCTGGCGCACGGCCTGGAAGGCGGCGAACCGGTCGCCGTGAATCTGGAGCATCTGCGCGGCGGTGACGTTGGTCTTCTTGCCGAGGTGCGGCTGGCCGCCGTGGGCGAGCAGGATGGCCTCGACCTGGGCAAAGAGCGCGTCGGTGGGCTGCGAGAGCGGCGTCGCCAGCTCGACGTATGCGGTGCGGCGGCCGGCGCCGGGGCCGATGAGGCCTTGCGAGGTGTCGGGCGAAAAGCGCACCTCGACGACCGAAAAGTAATCGGCGTCGCGCAGCAGCTTCAGGATGGCGTCGAGGCACGGGCGGTGCGCGCCGTAGGGCACGCCGTATTCGATCTCGTCGTGGCGATAGAACAGGTGCCGGCCAAAGGCGCGGCTGCCGGGCATGACAAGGCGGTCATCGGGCGCGAGCAGGTTCGAGATGGGGTTGTCTTCGTCGAGGTCGACCACCAGCTCGGCGAGCCCTGGCAGCCAGGCGCTCATCGCAAAGTCCTTGAGCTCGTCGAGCGTCTTCTTGCGCTCCCAGTGCTCGGTGACCGGCGCGTCGGTGCGGTTCCAGGCGTGCATGCGGATGGCCTCGGTGCGCGCCGCGCCGCCCACATAATAGAAGCTGACATGCTCGTTCTGTTCGAGCAGCGCATCGAGCGTGGCTTCGGTGGCCGCGCGGTCGACCATCAGGGTGCGCTTCTCGAGCCGGAAGGCGGGCACGAGCTGCAGCTCGATCTCGCTCACCACGCCGCAGGTGCCGAGCGCGCCGGGCACGGCGTGGAAGAGCGGGTCGTTGGGGCCGACCGTTCGGGCGACGCCCGCGGCGTCGATGACGCGCAACGACTTGATCTGCTGGGACAAAAAGCCGAAGTCGCGCCCGGTGCCGTGCAGGTCGGTGGCCACCAGGCCGCCCAGGCTCTGCGCGTCGGTCGAGCCGAGCACCGGCAGGCCCAGACCATGGGCTTCGAGCAGCTTGCCCAGGTCGCGCAGGCGCATGCCGGCCTGCACGCGCAAGGTCTGCGCCTTGGGGTCGAGCGCCAGCACCTCGTCGTAGGCGTCGAGGTTGATGAGGGTGCCGGCGGTGAGCGGCGAGTCATTGAAGGTGTGGCCGCCGCCGACGACGCGCAGCTGGGTGGCTTCGGCGATCAGGCGGCACAGCTCTTCTTCGGTGCGCGGCTGATGCCAGCTCGCCGGGCGCGCTTCGTAGTTGCCCGTCCAGTTGCGCCAGACGCCGTCGCGGTAATGGCCCTCATGGTCGGCGGCGCCGGTCGCCAGGTAGAGGCCGCCGTGGGTCAGGTTGAAGACCCCGGTCGCGGCGCGACGGCCCAGGCTGGCGAGAAAGCCTTGCAATCCGGTCGTCTCGCGCTGGTGGCGCTTGAGCGCCTTGCGCAGCGGGCGCAGGTCGGCGTCGTCGAGGGCCGAGCGCAGAGCGCCGGGCGTCCAGTCGGGGTGCAGCGCGCCGAGCGTGTCT
>JAGQJJ010000586.1 GCA_020430675.1 Myxococcales bacterium | reverse complement strand
CGAGCAGTGATCGCGCTGAGGGCCTGTGCAGAAACAACTCGGCGCCCTCGGTTGCTAGAGTTGTTTCTGCACAAGCCCTTGGGGCGGCGCGTCGAGCACCGTGAAGTGGCTGGCATCGCGCGTCGCTTCGACCGTCTTGGCGTAGGCTTCGCTCTCAAATCAGGCGCGCGCCCGCGGCGAGATGGGCAGCACCTGGGCCACCGGCTGCCATTCGGCGACCGCGCCCGCCGCATCGACCACCCGGCCATCGCGCAGCGCGTTGCTCGCTTCGGCCAGCGGCAGGTGGGCCAGATCGCGGGTCAGGGCGAGGAAGGTGCCTTCCACCTGGGGATCGGCGAAGTGGAACATCTTTCCGTAGAGCACGCCGTTGTGAAAATAGCTGGGGTGGTTGAGCATGCCTTCGCACTCGACGCGGGCTGCCATCAGGCGCAAGAGATAGCCAAAGCGCAGAAAGAGCCCCAGCCCGGGGTGCGCCTGGCCGGGAAGGGGCACATCGGTCGGCCGGAAGGCGCGGCGGGGATCCTGCATCAGCAGCCAGTTGATGAACAACATGCGACAGGCCGGCGCGCCGGGCAGGTCGAGCGAGCGCACCGAGACCGAGGCCTCGATCAGCAGCCGGTCAGGGCGGCGCACGCCATCGTGAATGCGCAGCCGGTGCTCGTCGGGGTCGGCGACATCGGCTGAAAACACCGGCTCGAAGCCACGTTTGCGCAGCAGGTCGAAGAAGCCATATCGCTCAAAGGCATGCCGCGCGCCCTCTTCGGAGTAGGTATTGAGGAAGTAGTGCGAGCCATGGGCCGAGCGGAAGAGGTCATCGAGCACGCCCGACTCGTCGAGCGGGCTTGAGTCGCGCTGCAGATCGGCCATCGACAGCGAGTCGAAGACGCGGTCGTAGCGCACGGTGAACGCCGTCGGATCTTCATCGGGCGGCTCGACGGCCGGCCCACCCCGAAACGGAGCGGCCAGCGCGGCAAGCAGGCGTTGCAGACGAAAGCGCACCGCGCCTCCCCGGCCCGAACCGCGGGCCTCGCGCGCCTGTTGTCGAACGCGAGGGGCGCCGGCAGCAAGCGAAACCGGCGCGCTCGCGGCGATGCCGGCTCGAATGAGAGGGGAACACATGCCATCGCCATCATGCCATCTGATGGCATGCGGTGCCATGTGATGATATGCCATGGTTCACTTCGCGTCGGGCACCAACAGGTGAGCGACGAGGTTGGCGTGGCGCTCGATGGCTTCGTCGCTGCGCGCGTCGACGCCGGTGAGCTTGAGGCACTCGGCCCGCACGGCGAAGAAGACCGAGCCGGCGCCAGCCATGACGTAGAAGAGATGCGCGGCGGTGGCGAGGTCGGTGACTTCGCCGGCGAGTCCCATGAAGGCGCCGAAGCCTTCGAAGAGGCGGCGCAGATGGGTGTCGACCAGCCAGGCGACGCGCTCGTCGGCGAGGTCGTCCTCGTGGGCCATGAAGCGCAGGATCTGCGGGTGGTGGGCGGCGAAGTGCACGTAGTCGCGGATGAGCGTGCGCGCCATCTCGCGGGCGTCGCTGAACGACGTGGACTTCATGCGCCAGGTGATCGCTTCGCCGAGGCGCGCGAACAGGTGGTCGGCGGCGGCCCGCCACAGGTGGTCCTTGTTTTGGAAGTGGTAGGCGACGAGGCCCTGGCTGACGCCGGCGTCGGCGGCGATGTCGCGGGTGCTCGCGCCGTGGTAGCCCCGCGCGGCAAAGAGGGTGACCGCGCTGTCGATCAAGCGGGCGCGCGTCTCGCGGCGCTGCTGCTCGCGGGTGGTCGGTGGGCGGGTCATCGGCGATGCGGTCCGTGGGGTCTGACGGTCGCCGCGAGGCTAGCCGACGGGCACCGGGCGGGCAAGGTCACTCGACCAGCACCGGGTCGCCGTAGCGCGCGATCGGGGTGGCGCCCCGGTCGATGATCTCGGCGCAGGCGCGGCGGCTCAGCTCGACGCGGTTGCCCTCGCGCACGAAGGTGTAGGTCAGCGCGGCGGGGTCGCGGGCGACGTCGAAGCTGAAGGTCAGCGGGGTCTCGTCGCCGCTCGGGTCGCGCAGCCAGACGCGCACGGCTTCGAGCGGCAGGTGCGCGGCGGGCGGCGGCTCGAGCGGGCCCAGGCCGCAGGCGATGCGCTCGGTGACGTCGCGCAGCGCGGCGCCCAGGCTGCGGGCGTCGCCGACGGTGTAGGCATGGTCGGGGCTGGGCGCGCCGCGGGCGGGGCCGGCGAGGCGATGCAGGTTGGCGCGGCCGCGCAGGCTGAGCGGGTCGCGGGCCTCGGGGTCGCCGATGAACAGCGTGAACAGCGTGACGCCGCCAGCGCGCAGGCGGCTGGCGACCGGCGCCGGGTCGCCGCCTTCGTTGTGCAGGCCGTCGGAGAGCAGCAGGGCAAACGAGGGCACGTCGTGGGCGTCGGGCAGGAGGAAGATCGCCTCTTCGAGCGGGCGGGCGAAGTTGGTGCGCTCACCGGGTTCGATGGCGGCCAGCGCCGCTTCGATGGCGCGCTCGGCGCCGCGCGCGGGCGGGATGACGCGCCGCAGGGCCCCGTCGTAGAGCACCGCGCCGTGGTCGACGTCGACGGGCAGGTCGAACAGGTCGGCGAGCGCTTGGCGCAGGGCGTCGAGGCGCGGCGTGCGGTCGCGCGGGCCGAGCGGGTCGGCCATCGAGCCCGAGGTGTCGAGCAACAGCACGAAGCGCGGCGCCGGGCGATGCGGGTCGGGGCCGTACTCGATGATCTCGGCGGCGGCGGCGGCGTGCACCGGGGCCTCGACGGGCACGAAGGGGAAGGGGCTTTGGTAGTCGCTGTCGACGGCGACGCGGTAGCGCAGGCGGGTGCCGCCGCCAGCGCGTCGGCCTGCGTCTGCTGGGCTTCGCGGCGACGGGCGACCTGGCCGATGACGAGGCCGCCGATGACCATGACCAGCAGCGCGAGGATGGCATAGAGCGCCACGACCGAGGCCAGGCCACGGGCATGGGGGCCGGCGCGGTTCACGACCATCGCGCGTCGTGCGAGGCACCGACACCATCTCGGGGCAAGGCCAAAAGTGTCGCAGCGCGCTGTCGAGCGCGTCGGTCGGGGGGCAGAGCGGGGCAGGTCATCGGACCTCACCGGCGCGGGTTCGTGAGGCACCATTGCCCGAGGCCGCGCACAAGGTGGCTGCCTGCAAACGATTTTCCGGATCGCGTTGACTTCGCCCGGGCGATGGTCCGGGTCGCAAACGGGTCATGGCAGCGTGGGCGGCAGCGCGGGCGTCGGCGGCGCCGGCGTCGATCGGGTGTAGTCGTTCATGATGCGCCGCACCGTCGCCGCGTCGAGGGCCGTGGGCGACCGCGTCGTTCGGCCCTGGGCCTGCGCGGCGAACAGGCGCCTTGTGGCCTGGCCGGCGTCGTCGTCCAGATGGGCGCGCCCGGCGCAGCCGAGCGACAAGGCAAACAGCGCGAAGACGAGGGGCTTCATGGGGTGGCCTCCAGGGTCTCGAGGTTCTGCAGCGCAGCGTTCAGGCTCGGGTCGGCGCGCAGGGCCTCGCGGTACAGGCGGCGGGCGGCCTCGCGGTCGCCGCGCAGCTCGCGGGCCAGGGCCAGGTTGTTGAGGGCCTCGGCGGGCGTGAGGGCCTGGCGGAACGCGCGCTCGGCGTCGTCTTCGCGGCCCTGGGCCGCGAGCGCAAAGCCCAGGTTGACATAGACGCGGGCGGCGTTGGGGTCGAGGCGCAGCGCGGCTTCG
>JAGQJJ010000585.1 GCA_020430675.1 Myxococcales bacterium | reverse complement strand
TGTGCTGGCATGGCGGCGGGGTCTGCCACCACGCGAGCGCCACGCCGCCCACGGTGCCGAGCACCGCAAAGAGGGCGATCAGCGCGGCGCGCCGGTTGCGGCGGGGCGCGGGCGGCTCGAGCGCGGGCGGTGGGTCGGTCGCCGCGTCGGGTTCGTCGAGCGACTGCAAGGCGTCGACGACGGCGCGGGCGCTGACTGGCCGCTGGTCGGGGTGCTTGGCCATCAGGCGCGCGATCAGCGCGTTGAGCGCCGGCGGCACGCCTTCGAGCGTCGGCGGCGGCGCGTTGAGGTGCAGCCAGGCGAGGCGCGAGGTGGTGGGCAGGCGGGCGACCTCATCGGGCACCGCATCGCCGGCCAGATAAGGCGGCCGCCCGCGCAGCGCGGTGTGCAGCAGCACGCCCACGCCATAGAGGTCGGTGCGTGGGCCGACGGGCTCGTTGAGGAATTGCTCGGGCGCCATGTAACGCGGCGTGCCCACCGAGGCGCGGGCCTGGGTGATGTCATCGTCTTCGCGATGGATCTGCTTGGCGACGCCGAAGTCGAGCACCTTGGCCGAGAGGCCGCCATCGGCGCGGGGGATGATGAAGACGTTGGCCGGCTTGAGGTCGCGGTGCACGACGCCGAGCGCGTGGGCCTCGGCCAGCCCTTGCAGCACGTCGACGCCGACGCCGACGGCGAGGTCCGGCGTGAGCGGGCCGTGGCGGCGGATGTACTCGTGCAGCGAGCTGCCGACGAGCAGCTCCATCACGATGTAGGGGCGGCCGTCTTCGAGCGCGCCCGAGTCGAGCACCTGCACGACATGCGGGCTGCGCAGCATCGAGACGATGCGCAGCTCGCGCTCGAAGCGCGCGCGCTCGTCGGGGTTGGTATGGGCTTGCAGCACCTTCACCGCGCATTCGCGGCCGTGCAGACGGGCGTCGGTGGCGAGGAAGACGGTGCCCATCGCACCGCTGCCGATCTCACGATGCAGCGTATAGCGCCCGTTGAGCGTCGCGCCGACCAGCGCGCGGCCCGGCTCGGGGCCGTCGCTGGGTTCGGTGTCGGCGGGCGGGTCGGGGCGTGGGTCCATGCGCGCGATATTCACTCTTGACTGAGTCACTATAGCCCCATCGATCGGGGCGGGCCAGAGCGGGCGGGGCGAGTTTGCCACGCGATGAGCGCCGCGGGCATCATCGCGGCATGCGCGCTTGTGGTCTGCTGCTATTGACGGTTCTCGGGGCGTCGGGATGCTTCGATGCTCGGCCCGAGTGCTTTCCGTCGGGCGAGGGGTGCAGGGCGACGCAGGTCTGCGTCGCGCGGCAATGCATCGAGGTGACGGTTGATGCGGCGCCCGATGCGCGCCCGGCCGACGCGGCGCCCGATCGCACGGTGCCTGACATGGCGGCGATCGACGCCGCCACCGAGGACGAGGGGCCGATCGATGCGGCACCACCGGACGCGGCGGTCGACGCAGCGCCGGATGCCTGCGTCGGGCAGGGCGAGACCTGCAACGGCTTCGATGATGATTGTGATGGCCGACTCGATGAGGAAGCCGACGGGTGCGACCCGCTGGTCGACTGCGCGGTGCGCACCTGGAACGACGCGCGGTACCTGTTTTGTCCGTCGCCGGTCACGCACGCAAACGCACAGCAGCTCTGCGCGCGGCGGGGGCTGGCGCTGGTGGTCACCGAGACCCGCGATGAACTGGACTGGGTCTGGGCCACCGGGCGCGCGTTGTCGGCCGGGCCGTGGTGGCTGGGCTATCGCATGCAGGTGGTCGACGGCACGCGGCAGGCGGTGCGCATCGACGGCAAGGTGATCGAAGAGGCGCTCTGGCTGGTGGGCGAGCCGAACAACAAGCTGGGCGGCGAGGACTGCGTCGACCTGTATACCAACGAGGACGAGGCCTACGGCTGGAACGACGAGCAGTGCGCCCAGACGGGGGTGGGCACCGTCTGCGAGCTCATCACTCCTTGAGCCACGCCTCGATGTCGGCGCGCAGCACCCGCAGGGGCACCGAGCCGTTGCGCAGCACGCGGTCGTGGAAGGCGCGCAGGTCGAAGTTTGTGCCGCGGGCGGCCTCGGCTTCGGCGCGAAGGCGGCGGATCTCAAGCTCGCCGACCTTGTAGGCGAGCGCCTGGCCGGGCCACGCGATATAGCGGTCGACCTCGTTGATGATCTCGCCTTCGTCGTGGCCGAGCAGGCCGTTGAGGTAGTCGATGGCTTCTTGCCGCCGCCAGCCTTTGGCGTGCAGGCCGGTGTCGACCACCAGGCGCGCAGCGCGCCAGATCTCGTAGGTCAGGGCGCCAAAGCGTTCTTCGGGCGTGCGGTACAGATCCAGCTCGCGGGCCAGGCGCTCGGCGTAGAGGGCCCAACCCTCGGTGAACGCGCTGTTGCCCGACTCGCGCATGAACATGGGCAGGTCGAGCGTCTCTTTGGCGAGCGCGATCTGCAGGTGGTGGCCGGGCACGGCCTCGTGGAAGGCCAGCGCGGGCATCTGGTAGAGCAGGCGCTCGGTGGCGTCATGCGTGTTCAGGTAGTAATAGGCCGGCCGTGAGCCATCGTCGGGCGCGCCGTAGTAATAGGCGGCGGGCGCGTCGGCGGCACGGAACGCTTCGAGGGCCTTCAGCTCGATGGGCGTCTTGGGCAGGCGGCCGAAGGCGCGGGGCAGCGCGGCCTGGGCACGGGCGAGCAGGTCGCGGTTATAGGCCAGCAGCGCCTCGGCGTCGGCGGCGTGCTGGTCGGGGCGCGCGTCGAGGGCGGCCATCAGCGCGGCGGGATCGGCGGCGCCCATCTCGGTGGCCAGCGTCTGCATCTCGGCCTGGATGCGCGCGACTTCTTGCAAACCGAGTTGGTGGATGGCCTCGGGCGTCTCTTCGAGGCCGGTGTGGCTGGCGATCATCGCCTGATAGCAGGCCGCGCCGTCGCGCAGGCCGTCGACGCCGGGGCGGTTGCGGCTGTGCGGCAGGATCTCGCGTTCGAGGAAGTTGCGATAACCGCGCAGCGCGGGCAGCACCTCGGCTTCGACCACCTGCGGCAGCAGCGCCAAGAAGCCAGGGTAAGGCTCGCTGCCGAGCTTCTCCACCTGGGCGACGACCGGGGCGACGTAGGGCTGTTCGGCGAGCGGCACGGCGAGCTGGCGATCGAGCTGCTCGATGACGCGCACGACGTTGATGCGCGCCGCGGTGCGACCGGATTTCACGCCGCCGCGCAGGTTGTTCTGGTGCTGGGCGAAGTAGGCGCCGAACTGCCAGTAGCGTTCGATCAGGTCGCGGGCGCGCTGCTCGCCGTCGACGACGTGATACGCCGGCAGCTCGCCGAGCCAGCTCTGGGGCCCGTCGAGCTGGTCGACGACCGCTTCGAGACCACCCGTGGCCTCATGTGCCGCGACTTCATGCAGGCCGACTGGGGCATGCTGTTTTTCATGGAGTCGACCCGCGTGCAGCGCTTCTGGATGAAAAACACGCTGATCCCGCTCGACATGATCTTTGCCGATGCAACGGGCACGGTCACGCTGGTGCATTCCAACGCCGTGCCGGGCGATGAAACCGCCATTCCCGGCGGCGGGCCGGTGCAATTCGTGCTGGAGATCAACGGCGGTCTGGCCCGGCAACTGGGCATCGGCGCTGGAAGCCAGATGCAGCACCCCGCTATCGCGCAGGACGCCGCCGCCTGGGCTTGCGCGGAACAGTGAATCTGGGCTTTCCATTCCGGCGCCGGGCCACTAAACCGGGCCCAGGTT
>JAGQJJ010000584.1 GCA_020430675.1 Myxococcales bacterium | reverse complement strand
GCGATAGAACGAGTTGCCACGCGCCAGCCCGAGCAGCGCCTGATAGGTCTCGGGCGTCAGATCGGGCTCCATCAATGGCACGATGCGATTGCCTGCCTTCGAGTACATGTTCGAGACATACACATCAAAGAAGCCATCACGATCGAGGTCGGCGACGGTCACGCCCATCGATTGGCCGTTCTCGATGAGCGGCGTGCGCACGGCGCGATGGAAGCGGCCGATGCCATCGTTCTGGAAGACCTCGTTGGGCCCATAGTCATTGGTCACCAAGAGGTCGACATCGCCGTCCTCGTCGTAGTCGAAGAACTCGGCCGAATAGCTGAAGCGGCGCCCATCGAGGCCGCGCGCCTGGGCTTCTTCGGTGAAGCGCAAGCCGCCCTGATTGATGAAAAGGCGGTTCTGCTCGCCATCGCTCGACCGGAACAGGTTGTGGCGCAGCCCCTTCGAGTGCCGGTTGCTGAAGCCGCTGACAAACAGGTCGAGGTCGCCGTCGCGGTCCACATCGGCGGCGGTGACGTGCTGAAACGTCAATTGATCGTAGGCCCCGCAAGGCGTGGCGAACGAGAGCGCGCCTTTGGGTCCGGGCGCGAAGCCATCCTCGGTGCGCACGAACAGGCCCAGCGTGCCCTGGCCGTCGGCGCAGTCGAGCACCTCGGTCGAGACCAGCTCTTCGCGGCCGTCGCCGTCCAGATCGACCAGCAATTGAAACAGGCCCACCGCGATGGGTGGGATGGGATCGAGGATGCGCCGGAAGCCCCCGCGACCGTCGTTGACAAAGACCTGCAAGGTGCGGCGCCGATTCCATGCCATGAAGTCATCGCGGCCGTCCCGATCGAAGTCGACCACCGCCACGCCGCCGATGGTCTCAAGCGAGCGGTCATCGGTCTTCTCGGTCACCGCCTGCTCGGTCTCGGCGGCGCGCACCAACTCGACGCCGGTCTGGGCCGAGACATCGACGAACCAGGGCCGCGGCGTGGCGACCAGATCGATCGGACCCGGGTCGAATGCCATCCACTGCCAGCCCGTGGCGCCCTTGCGCAGGCGGCCCCGCGGTCGGCCATGCGCCGCGGCGCGCTGCCCGTCGGCCAGGTGACCGTTGAGCGCAAAGTCGAACTCGGCCCAGGCCTCGCCGCCGTTGATCAGCCGGAACTGCCGCGGCTTGAGCTTGCAGTACTCGACCGCCGCGAAGCGCTCGGACAGCCGGTTGACCGCGGCGACAAAAGCCGCGCCATCGCCCGGCGGCCCCGGCGGCAGGTGCACCAGGCTGAGCCGCTCATCGCCCAGCGCCACCGGCTCGCCCGCCGAGCCCGGTCCGCGCCCGGCAAAATCGGACGCCACCGCCGCCGCCAGCCCTTCGCCGCCGGCGCGCAGCAACGCGCGGCACACCGCCTTCGCCGGCCCACCGCTCACCGCGTCGGCCTCGGCTTCGCTCAGCCGCACCTCGTGCACAAACGTCGTCGGGGGGTCCAGCGTCGGCGCCATGAGGTCGGCGGCGACGGGCTTCGCGGCCATCAAGCCGCCCGCCGCGGGGGTCTGGGGCGCGTCATGGCAGCCGGCGAGGGCCAGCCAAGATGCCAACAGCAACCATCGTCGCATCGCGCCTCCTCTCCGGTCGAACGGGCCATCATACTCCAACCCTTGACCCGCGCGACCGCCGCGATAGATTGCCGCCGACTGGAGGGACCGATGAACGGACTCGAGACGATGACCGCCCTGCTCGAAGGTCGGCTGCCCATCCCACCCATCGCGCGACTCATCGGCTTCGAAATGGTCGAAGTCGCCGCCGGCCACGCCGTGTTTGCATTGGACACGGACACGAAGCACCAGAACCCGATGGGCACCCTGCACGGGGGCGTGCTCTGCGACCTGGGCGACGCCGCGATGGGCTGTGTTTTTGTTACTGATACGGCGGCCGCCGAGATCTACACAACGCTTGAGCTCAAGATCAACTTCTTCAAGCCGGTCTGGAAGACGCGCCTCACCGCCACCGCCGACGTGGTGCGGCGCACGCGCAAGCTGGCCTATGTCGAAGCCAGCATCGTCGACGCGCAGGGCAGCCTGGTGGCGCGCATCAACTCCAGCTGCCTCGTGCTGACCGGCGCCGACGCCGCGGGGCGCTGAGCGCCTTGCCTCGATAGAGCCGGCTCTCTATCTTCCCCTCCCCGCCCGGCGTGGCCCCGGTCGGCGGGCGCGCATCGCGGGGCCGAGGTCGCGGTTGGCATGGCGCACGACTCCGTCGATTCCCCCCTGGTCTCCTTCCTGACCGGGCTGCCGCGCGGCGCCGCCCGACCGCCGCGCCCGGCGCCGACGTCGCTCGAAGCGACCGCCCTGCGCGTCTGGATCGCGCCGCTGGCGCTGATGCTGCTCACCCCGCTCGCCGTCCTGCTGTTCTGGATCGCCTGTGTCTTCTATCATGGCGAGATCACTTCGCTTTTTGCCGCCTGGCCCGCCGAGTGGTGGGCGCATCTGCCGCGGCCGACCTGGACGGCGGTGGCGATCATCCTGGGCTGGGTCGCCGTGCAAGGCCTGCTGCTCGCGGTGCTGCCCGGCAGACGCTTCGAAGGCCCGGTCACCCCCGGCGGCGTGCGCCCGGTGTATCGCCTCAATGGCATCTTCGCCTGGGTGGTGACCCATGGCGGCCTGTTCGGCGTGCTCTGGCCGCTCGATGTGCTCGATCCCGGCGCTTTGTACGCCCATTTTGGCAGCGTGCTGATCACGCTCACGCTGGGCGCGCTGGCGTTCTGCACCTTCCTCTACTGGAAGGGCCGCAACTATCCCAGCAGCCCCGACGCCGTCTACACCCGCCAGCCGCTCTTCGACTTCTTCCAAGGCATCGAGCTGCACCCGCGCCTCGCCGGGGTCAACCTCAAGCAGCTCATCAACTGCCGCGTCTCGATGATGGGATGGACGGTCGCCGCCTGCTGCTTTGCGGTCACGCAGTACCAGCAGATGGGCCACGTCTCGACCAGCATGGCCGCCTCGGTGGCGGTGCTGGTGATCTACCTCTTCAAGTTCTTCTGGTGGGAGGGCGGCTACTTCCACTCGCTTGACATCATGCATGACCGCTTCGGCTATTATATCTGCTGGGGCGTGCTGGTCTGGGTGCCATCGGTCTATGTGCTGCCCCAGTTCTGGCTGGTGAGCCATCCCATCGAATGGCACCCGGTCGTGGCCGCGGCCATCGTCGCCTTCGGGGCGCTGGCGATCTACATCAACTACCAGGCCGACGCCCAGCGCCGGCGGGTGCGCGATACCCACGGCGAGACCACCGTCTGGGGTCGCAAGCCCGAGTTGATCCACGCCCGCTATGTCACCGCCGATGGCATCGAGCATGAGACGGTGCTGCTCGTCTCGGGCTGGTGGGGCGTCGCGCGCCACTTCCACTACGTGCCCGAGCTGGCCCTGGCCGCGGCGTGGACCATGCCCGCCGGCTTCGGCCACTTCATCCCCTGGTTCTACTGCCTTTTCCTCGCCATCCTGCTCACCGACCGCGCGCTGCGCGACGAGAAGCGGTGTGCCCGCAAGTACGGCGCGTACTGGAAGCAATACACCGCCCGCGTCCGCTGGCGCATGCTGCCGGGCATCTTCTGAAGGCATGGCATGCCGACGTGGGATGGCATCGGCCATGGCGGGCTGATCCCATGCCAGCCCGAGGCGCACGCGGTGTGGCCACCGACGGTGGAGGCCGCCGGTCACCTCACGGCACGCGAACCGCTCAGGGCATCGCG
>JAGQJJ010000583.1 GCA_020430675.1 Myxococcales bacterium | reverse complement strand
ATCTTCGTCGGTGTAGAGCCAGCCGTTGACGCGTTTGTCATCGGCCATCTGGCCGCATTCGCCCACCGGCTCGTCGACCGGCCCCATCGGCCCGGCGTCGGCTTCGGGCGGCGCCATGTCGACCTCGGGGCCCATGTCGACCTCCGGGCCCATGTCGACCTCGGGGCCCATGTCGGGATCGGGGTCGGGCGCGCTGTCGGGTGCCTCGGCGTCGGCGCCGGGCAGTACCACCACGTCGGCCTGGTCGTCCGACGTGGCGTCGCCATCGTCACAGGCCGCTACAAAGATGAACAGCGCGCTGAACAGGGCGCCGATGCGCGGGTGCCGCATACCGCCTCCTCGTCGGGGCCCCCGCCCCGCTTCGTGCGGGCTATAGCACAACCGCCGCGGTCGGTGCAGCGTCCGCCGCGGTCAAAGATCGCCGCCCGACTCGCCGATGAGCGAGTGCGAGGCCATCATCGACTGCACCGAGCCGAGCGACTCATCGGGCGGCTCCCAATCTTCGGGCGCGACGCGCCATTTGGGCCAGGCGGGGATGATCTCGCCGATGCGCCGCAGGCCGTAGAGCGCGGCGATGAGGCTCTTGGGGTTGCCCTTGGCCGCGCGCACCAGTTCGACCTTGCGCTCGTAGGGCAGCTCGACCAGCTCGTCGACGATGCGGAAGAGCGCCTCGCGGTCGAGCGGGCCCAGCGTGCGGTTGGCCGCCGCCAGCCATGTCGGCGCGGGCAGCCCGGGCGCGGTCTCGGGCACCTCGCTGGTGATGACCACGATCACCGGCAGCCGGAAGGCGCGCACCGCGTAGACCAGGGCCAGGATCTCGGCGTCGATGACCTTGAGCCCGTCGAGCGTGAGCACGTAGGGCCGTTCCGGGCGCGCGCAGACCGCCAGGAACTCGGCAAACGCGCGGCCCTGCTCTTCCAGGTCGTCGGCGTCGAAATGGCCCATGACCCAATCGACCAGCCGCTGCCGCTGCACGGCGTCGACCATGCCATGGCCCGAGAGCCACCAATGCACATGATCGTGGGCGGCTTCGAACGACAGCCCGATGGCGCCGGCGATCGAGAGCGCGGTCTCGCGCATGCTCGGACCCACCCGCCAGCGGTGGCGATGACCTTCGATCTCGCCCTGGGCCAGAAACGGGCTGACCAGCTCGACCGCCAGCCGCGACTTGCCGCTGCCCGGCCCGCCCGAGAGCACCAGCACGCCCGGCTGCGGGCTCTGGCGCCAGCGGTCGAGCCCGCGCGAGAGCTGGAGCAGCAGGTGGTCGCGTCCGACCAGGGTCGAGGTGCGCAGCGGCGCCTGCAACGGTTTCAGCACCCGCGAGCCGTCGCTGGCCTGGGCAAACCGCGCCTGCCGCTCGCTGATGGCGACGCCCAGGTCGTCGTCGGTGTGGTGCACCTCGCCGCCATCATCCAGCTCGACGCTGTCTTCGACGCCCGGCGTGAGCTGCTCGAACGGGCCATCGCTCAGCGCGGCAAACGCGGCGCGCGCGTCGGCGGCGTGGCGGTACCGGTCGAACGGCTCGGGCTGCATCATCTGGTCGAGCACCTCCCACAGCCCCTTGGGGGTGACGAAGCCCGGCCGCGGGTCGAGCGGCGGGCAGCTATGGTCGAGGCGCAGCATCAGCGACTGCACCGGGCTCGACGCCCAGAAGGGCAGCCGGCCGCAGATGATCTCGTAGAGCACGATGCCGAAGCAGTACAGGTCGGTCCACGGCCCGATGCGGCGCCGGTTTCCGGTCGCCTGCTCGGGCGCGGCGTAGTCGACGGTGCCCAGCATGTCGTAGGCCGAGGTGCCGCTGCGGGCCTGGTCCTTGAGCCGCGCGACGCCGAAGTCGAGCAGGATGGCCTCGCCGTAGCGGTCGATCAGCACGTTGTCGGGCTTGATGTCGCGGTGGATGACCGCGTGGGCGTGCGCATGGGCCAGCGTCTCCAGGATCTGGTCGACCACCGGCCACATCTGCCGCCAGTCGCGCCACGCCTTGCCCACCTCGTGCAACGGGCGTCCGGCTTGCAGGGCCATGACAAAAAACAGACCGACGACCGGGTCGGCGCCCGCGTCGATGATGGGCACCACCCGGGGGTGGTTGAGGCGCACCATCGCCTGAATCTCGCGCTGAAACCGCAACTCGGCGGCCGGGGCCCCGGCGATTGAGGGCCGCAGCACCTTCAGCGCCACGGTTTGGTTGGTCAGCCGGTCATGGGCCCTCCACACTTCGCCCATGCCGCCCACCCCCAATTGATTGAGGAGGGCGTATCGCCCGGCCACCAGAACTTCTTTTGTCATACCCCCGAGTCTCTCCGGTATCTCGCTTAGAGTTTGTACGGACAGCGACCTCAGGTCCACCGCAAAAACATCCGTTCTGGTGAGTTAAACTCACATCACATTTTGGTGCATCCCCGACCAAAACCCACCTCCATCCTGCGGACGAGATGTGCGGCTCCACGCTGATCGGATACGATGCGCGCGGACGCATGGCAACCCTGGGGGACAGGATGCGCATGAATTCGTACGGCTGGGGGCTTTGGCTGGCTGCGCTGCTGCTCGCGCCCTTGGCCCACGGAGCGCCCGCGACCAGCGGCGGGGCCGGCGACTTTCGCTTCAGCTCGGTGCTCGAAGCCCGCGCCAACCCGCTCGGCATCGGCGTGACCTCCGAACTGGCGTGGCGTGTCCCGCTCTGGCACAGCGACAACGTCCTCCTGCGCGGCGCTTATATCGAAGCGGGCGCCATCGCCCAGGTCAGCCCGGCGTCCATTCACCCCGGCCTCTTCGTGCGCGTCTCGCCGATCGCGCCGCTGGTCTTTCGACTCTCGGCGCAGCAACTTCGTTACTTCGGGCTGTTCGGAAACCTGTCGGAGTACACCGACGGCGTCGACGCCGACTGGAGCCCCGACCAGCGCGACCGCGCCTGGGACGAAGACCTCGGCCGCCACGAGACCGGCTATCTGGCGACGGCGCAGGCCATCTTGCAGCTCAAGTTCGGCCCGGCGCTGGCGTTCTTCGAAGCCACCCAGATGTGGGTGGGCGCCAATATCGCTGACGGCAGCGCGTGGTACGAGTCGAGCAGCGACCTTCTGGTGGGCAAGACCGACCGCATCAACCTGCTCAAAGGCACCGTGGGCGCGGTGCTGATGGGCGAGGTCAGCGAGCCCGAGTTTGTGATCGCAGCGCTGCACTGGCAGGGCTGGCGCACCGAGACCAGCGAGGTCGAGCGCCAGATCGGCGGCGCCCTGCTGCTGTGGCGGCCGGGCCTGTGGGAAGCATCGCAGCTCACCTTCGGCACCCTGCTCGGGGTCTATCTCGACGACCCCTACCGCGCGATCGGTGATGTCGGCCTGCCCGACGGCATCTACGCGGGCGCGTTTGCCGGCATCAACTTCCTCGGCGACCGGGCCAAGTGATCCAAAAGGTCGGGCCGCTTCTCCTCGGAGCGGCCCTGCTTTGCATCGGCTGCGATGACCCGAGCGGCCCCGGCGGCGCGGCCGATGGCCTGACCGACGCGCGCGGGCTGGCCGATGGGCCACCGAGCGAGGCGCTGCCCGATGTCACCGGCGCCCGCTGCCGCCTCAACAGCGATTGCCCGCCGGGCCTGTATTGCGCGGGCGGGCTTTGCGCCTTCGACTGCCGCGTCGACCGCGATTGCCGGCCGGGCACGACGTGCCAGAGCGGCGAATGCCTGGCCGCGCTGCCGCCGGACGCCGGCCGACGCGACGTGCCACTGCTCGACG
>JAGQJJ010000582.1 GCA_020430675.1 Myxococcales bacterium | reverse complement strand
GCGAGCCGCTGCCCGCTCGCCTCGAAGGCGACGCCGCGCTCGGCGTGCTGCTCGACGGCCTGCCGGCCCTGCCGCGCGCGTGGCGCATCGAAGGCGAGGCCAGCCTGCGCCGCCACCGGGTCGCCGGCCGCCTGGGCGCGCGGGTCGTGGTGCCGAGCGGCATCGACTGGCTCGACCTCGACCTGCGCTTTGCCGTGGGTGACACCGAAGTCGCCGCCGCCGAGGTGCTGGCGAGCTGGCGCGCCGGGTTGCGCTACCACCGACTCGACGACGGCTCGCTGGCGCAGTTGCCCGAGCAATGGCTGGTGCGGCACGGCGCGATGGGCGAAGAGCTGCTCGGCATGCGCAAGGCCGGCGGTGGCCAGCTCAGCGTGCACGCCGCGCCGCTGGTCGCCGCGCTGCTCGACGAAGCCGAGGGCGACCTGACGCGCTGGCGCGACGCGCTCACCCGGCTGGCCGACTTCGACCGCGTGCCCGATCGCCCGCTGCCGCCCGAGCTGACCGCGACGCTGCGGGCCTATCAGGTGACCGGCTATCGCTGGCTGTGCTGGCTGCGCGACCTGGGCCTCGGCGGGGTGCTGGCCGATGACATGGGCCTGGGCAAGACGGTGCAGGCGCTCGCGCTGCTGCTCGACGTGCACCGCGAGCCGGGCCCGCCTTCGCTGGTGGTGGCGCCGACGTCGATTCTTTACGGCTGGGCCGATGAAGCCGCGCGCTTTGCGCCCACGCTGCGCGTGCATGTGCATCACGGGCCGGGCCGGCCAGCGATGCCGCCCGAAGATGCCGATCTGGTGGTCACGTCGTACGCCTTGCTGCGCACCGATGAGGCCGCGTTCGATCGCCCGTGGCGGGTGCTGGTGCTCGATGAGGCGCAGCGCATCAAGAACCCGGCGAGCCATGTCGCCCGCGCGGCGCGCCGGGTGCGGGCCAGCTTTCGGTTCGGGCTGACCGGTACGCCGCTCGAGAACCATCTGCTCGAATTGTGGAGCCTTTTCGAGTGCTTGATGCCCGGGTTCTTCGGCTCGCGCGGCATCTTCCAGCGGCGCTACGCCCTGCCCATCGAGCGCGACCGCGACCCCGAGGCGCTTGCTGCGTTGCGCGCCCGGCTGCGGCCGTTTGTGCTGCGGCGGCTGAAGACCGAGGTGGCCCGCGAGCTCCCGCCGCGGCAGGACCAGGTGCTGTACTGCGAGCTGGGCGAGAAGCAGCGGCAGCTCTACGAGCGGGTCAAGGCGACCTATCGCGACGCCGTGCTGCGGCGCGTCGACGCGGTGGGCCTGGCCCGGGCGGCGCTGCCGGTGCTCGAAGCGCTGATGCGGCTGCGGCAGGCGTGCTGCGATCCCGCGTTGCTGCCGTTTCCCGAAGCGGTCGAGGTGGGCGAGTCGGCCAAGCTCGACCTGCTCGAAGAGACGCTGGAGGAGGCCATCGAGACCGGCCACCGCACGCTGGTCTTCTCGCAGTGGACGTCGCTGCTGGCCCGGGTCAAGCCCCGGCTCGAAGCGCGGGGCTGGGCCTATCTCTACCTCGATGGTTCGACCCGCGACCGCCACGGGTTGGTGGGTCGCTGGAACGAACCCGATGGGCCGCCGGTGTTTTTGATCAGCCTCAAGGCCGGCGGCGCGGGGCTCAACCTGACCGGCGCCGACCACGTGATTCACCTCGACCCGTGGTGGAACCCGGCGGTTGAGGACCAGGCCACCGACCGCGCCCACCGCATCGGCCAGACGCGGCCGGTGGTGGCCTACAAGCTGGTCGCGCGCGACACGGTCGAAGAGCGCATCCTGGCGCTGCAGGCGCGCAAACGAGCGCTCTTTGACGCCGCGGTCGACCGTGACCGCTTCGACGTCGAGCAGCTCAGCCGCGCTGACCTCGAAGCGGTGCTGGCCCCGGCCGACGAAGCGGCCGCGCCGCTTGCCGGTGGGGCGTCGCTGCCAGAGATCGACGATGACATCGTGCACGCGCCAGCGGCGGCCGAAGCCACGCCCACGGGCCTCGATGTCCTGCTGCGCCGCGGCATGCGGCTGACCAATGCGGTGGTGCGCGACCGCACCGGCTGGTCGGCGGCGCAGGCGCGGGTCTGGTTGCAGGCGCAGGTCGACGCGGGGCGACTCGTGCAGCGCGGGGTGCGGCGCGGCACGTTCTACCTGCCCGTCGATCGCTGATTATTCGAAGGCGCTGAGGCCCTGCGCGGCGAGCGCGGCGAGGCGGGCGTCGATCGCGTCGCGGGCGGCGCGAAAATGCGCCAGGCGCTCTTCATCGCTGAGCGCCTCGTGTTTGCGATCGGGGTCGGGCAGCGGCCAGTGCAGCCGACGCGCGCGGCCGAGAAAGACCGGGCAGACCTCTTCCGCGCAGAGCGTGATGACCAGATCGACGCTGGCCGGGTCGATGGTGTCGACCGACTTCGAGGCCTGCCCCGATGCGTCGATGCCCACTTCCGCCAGGGCGCGAAGGGCATGGGGGTTGACCCGCGAAGGCGCCGAGCCGGCCGATTGCACCCGCACCGCATCGCCGAAGCGCTGGCGCGCGAGGCCCTCAGCCATCTGCGAGCGCGCCGAATTGGCGACGCAGAGAAAGAGCACGCTTTGAAAGGGCTGATCGGGCATCGGGGCCTCGCCGCTTTGGTGACCGTCGCACGCCGATAGGCGATGCCGGGGGCGGCTGTCAAGGTGTCGCTCAGGACATGCATCCGAGCGTCCGGGCGACTGCGCGGGAACAAAAAAATGAAAAACCGACGCGGTGCACTGCGGGTTTTGGCGGCCCCGTTCGCAGGTGGGGCTGAAACGGGCATGAGCCCCCAAATCCGGAGTTGAATCATGAAGTTCCAGTGGAAGATGTTGTGCACCGCGGGCGCGATGAACCTGATGGCGGCCGGCGCGCAGGCGCAGAACGTGCCGTTGGCCTTGGTCCAGCAGACCATCGTCGCACCCGGCGCTCGGTGCCAGGCGGGCGGCGTGCGCATCGAGAGCG
This sequence comes from Myxococcales bacterium, assembly GCA_020430675.1. Next base: position 768 of record JAGQJJ010000582.1, on the reverse strand, counting down.
GGCTCGATCTCAACCACGATGGCGTGCTCAAACCGGCAGAAGTGCAGGCGCGCCAGATCGTGTGCAATGGCGACCCGGGCAAGAACGGCGACATGGGCCCGGCGGGCGCTGACGGCGTCTCGGTGACGTCGATGTCGCTCGACCTGGGCGACGCCCACTGCCCGTATGGCGGCGCCAGCTTCCTCGACGGCGACGGTGTGATGACCTACGCCTGCAACGGCGCGCCCGGCCTCAATGGCGCGGACGGGGCCGATGGCGTCGACGGCGTGAACGGCGTCGATGGGGCCGACGGTGCGGACGGCGCGGACGGCGCGGACGGCGCGGATGGCATCTCGGTGACCTCGATGTCGCTCGACGTGGGCGACGCCCATTGCCCGAACGGCGGGGCCAGCTTCATCGACGGCGAAGGCGCGGTGACCTATGCCTGCAACGGCATTGACGGCGACGACGGCGCAGCCGGCCAGGACGGCGCCGATGGCGCCGATGGTGCCGATGGCGCCGACGGCGAGTCGGTTGTCGCCACCGCGCTCGCCGCGGGCGACGCGGTCATCACCGCCGATCTGGGCGACCTGCACGCCGAAGCAACGGTCACCGTCTCGGCGGTGCCCATCGACCCGATCATCAGCGAGGTCAACTACGATATGACCGGCGTCGAAGACCACGAGTACGTCGAGATCCAGAACCCCGGCAACGCGCCCATCCCGCTCGCCGGTCTCACGCTGGGCATGGTCAACGGCAGCAACGGCCAGCGCTACCGCACCTTCGACC
>JAGQJJ010000581.1 GCA_020430675.1 Myxococcales bacterium | reverse complement strand
GCCCGGCATCACGTTGACCGGCCAGCAATGGACGCTCACGGTGCGGGTCGGCTACGCGCACGACGCCCAGGCGAAGGACGCGCCCGATCTGTGCACCGTGCTCACTCAGCCCGCCGCCCGGGTCTGGGGGGCGCTGGGCCCACCCGAAACCGAGCTGCAATCGACCACCCTCCGCTTCGGACAGGCGCTTGTGCTGCAAACGGCCGGCGCCGCTCGTTCGAAGCTGCTCATCACCCCGCAAGGCTCACCCCCATGAGAGAGCCCATGTCCACTCCAGGAGGCAGGCATGCCTGAATACCTCGCGCCCGGGGTCTTCGTCGAGGAGACTTCCTTTCGCGCCAAGTCGATCGAAGGGGTCAGCACCACGACGACGGGCTTTGTCGGGGCGGCGGGCTTTGGCCCGGTTGACCTCGAGCCCGAGGTGCTGACCAGTCTGCCCGAGTTCGAGCGCATGTATGGCAGCGGGCGACCGCTTGCCTTCGAGAGCGCGACGCTGCCCAACGATCTGTGGCACGCCGCGCGCGCGTTCTTTTCGGAGGGCGGTCGTCGCCTCTACGTGGCCCGCGTGTTTCGTCCGCTCAAGGATGGCACCCACGCGACGCCCGCAGGCGGGGCCAACGATGACGGGCATGCGCAGGCGACCATCGGCGGCGGCGCCGGCCTGCTCGTGCGCGCCCGGCATCCTGGGGCGCATGGCAACTTCAGCGTGCGCTTCACCTTCAACGCGGGCGGCAACGTCTTTTTCAACGCCAGCGGCGCCATTCGCTACGGGGCATTGAGCGACCGCGACATCGTGCTGGTCAGTCGGCCGGCGGAGGGCGAGCCAGCGCCGGAGCCCGAGCCGGCGCCGACGCCGGAGCCCGAGCCGACGCCGGAGCCCGAGCCGGCGCCGACGCCAGAGCCCGAGCCGACGCCCGAGCCGCAGCCGACGCCCGAGCCCCAGCCCGAACCCGGCCCCGGCGACGTCTCGCAGCCCTCGCTGGCGTTCTACCGCGCCGAGCGCGATCGCAGCCGCCCGGGGGTGGCCTTCAAGTTTCACCCGAAAACCGGCTCGCCCATCCCCGACACCGATCTGGAAGCCAACGCCACCGTCCGAGTGATCACGGTCTCGGTCAGCGTGGGGCCGAGCGACGGCGCGCGCGCCGCCGTGGTCTGGGCGGGGCTGCCGCTTGATCCCGAGCACCTGACCAACGGGGTGCGCGATGGCCTGACCACCTACTTCGCCCCCGAGCAGGCCAATCTGGGCCAGGCGCGCACGCTGCCCATCCTGCTCAATCAGGGCGCTTTGTGGAAGCAGGTGGGCGGCGCCTGGACGCGGGCGGCGGTCACTTACACCGATGGCGTGCAGGTGGCCCACGCGCTGGTCCCATCGCAGTCGGATCGCGCGCGGCTTCTCGCTGCGCTGCACGCGGTCGGTACCAAGGACGCGCGGCCGGCCGATCAGACGATCAGCCTCCAGCTCGCTGGCGGCAATGATGGCAAGCGGCCCTCGGCCACTGAGTACGAAGGTCAGGGCGGGGCTGGCGACCCCGATGTCACCCGCAAGACCGGCCTGCGGGCGCTCGAAGACATCGATGACATCTCGATCGTCGCTGCGCCCGGCGCCAGCCGTGGCATGAACAATGGCTATGCGACCGACGGGCAGGCCATCGCCGGTCTGTTGATCGCCCACGCCGAACGCATGCGTTATCGCATCGCGGTGCTCGACAGCGGCGATGGCATGTCGATCAGCGGCGTGCGTGCGCAGCGGGCGCGCATCGACTCGAAGCATGCCGCGCTGTATTACCCGTGGATCCGCGTGCTCGATCCCATCACGCGCCAGGAGCTGACCCTGCCCCCGAGCGGCTTCGTGGCGGGCATCTACGCCCGCAATGACACCAACCGCGCGGTCTACAAGGCGCCGGCCAACGAGGTGGTCAATCTGGCCATCGGCTATGAGCAGACGCTGAACACCGCGCAGCACGAGGTGCTCAACCCCGAAGGCATCAACTGCTTCCGGTTCTTCGAGGGCCGGGGCTTCCGCCTGTGGGGCGCCCGCACGACCAGCTCCGATCCCGAGTGGAAGTATGTGAACCTGCGCCGCTACTTCAACTACCTGGAGCATTCGATCGACAAAGGCACGCAATGGGTCGTCTTCGAACCCAACGGCGATGCCTTGTGGGCCAACGTGCGCACCACCGTCTCGGACTTCCTCTTCAATGAGTGGCGGTCCGGCGCGCTGCTCGGGGCACGCGCCGAAGAGGCGTTCTTCGTGCGTTGCGACCGCTCGACGATGACCCAGAATGACCTCGACAACGGCCGCCTGGTCTGCCTCATCGGGGTCGCTCCGGTGAAGCCGGCCGAGTTTGTCATCTTCCGCATCGGTCAGTGGACCGGTGGGGCGACCCGCTGAGTGACAGGAGAAGTGCACCATGGCTGAGCGCGAACGTCCGTATCTTCAATTCAACTTCAACGTGACGCTCGGGGATCGGGAGGCCGGCTTCCAGGAGGTCAGCGGCCTCGGCACCGAGTTCAACATCACCGAGTACCGCAACGGCAACGAGCCGGTGAACGCGGTGCGCAAGCTCACCGGGCTGGCCAAGGCCTCGGATGTCACCTTCAAGCGAGGGGTCATCGGCACGAAGGATCTCTACGATCTGATCAAGAGCGCGCGCGACAGCAACGAGCAGAACGAAGGCATGGCGGTGACGATCGAGCTCAAGAGCGAAGATCGGCTCCAGACCGCCCTCAAATGGCACCTCAAGCGCGCGCGCATCATGAAGTACACCGCGGGGCCGCTCAACGCGACCGGCACCGAGGTGGCCATGGAAGAGCTGGTCCTCGCTTGCGAGCAGCTTGAAATGGAAGACTGAGTTGAGCGCGATGGGATCCACCGCTGCCTCGCGCCGCCTGCCGGGCCTCCGCTTCGAAGCGGGGGCGCCGCCGGTGGTGCAGACCCTGCCGCGCATGGACGTGGCGGGGCTGGTGGGCTTCGCGGCCCGTGGTCCGGTGGATCAACCCGTCTGCGTGGAGGATGTGGCCACCTACCAGCGCATCTTCGGCGATGACCTGGCCCTGGCTTGGGACGACACCGAAGGCGCCGAGGCGATGGCCGCCCTCGGCCCGAGCGTTCGGGCCTTCTTCCGCAATGGCGGTCGCCGTTGTTTTGTGGTGCGGGTCGCCGATGGGCCCGAGACCGCGCGTTTTGCCGTGCCCGGCCTGCTCCGTCGCCGCGGGGCGACCGGCGCGCTGGTGCCGGCCTCCGTGCAGGCGACGTCGCCGGGCGCGTGGAGCGAGTCGGTCGAGGTGGCGGCGACGCTCGACGTGCGCCCCGTCCGGGTGGTGACCGTCGCGCCGGCCGAGATCGAGCTGCGGGTCGACGCCGTCGACGACGTGGGCGTCGGCGACCTGCTCCGCGTGGCCGACGGCGCGGGTCGAGTCGCTTATTTTGCCGTCGAGGCCGTGCTGGCGACCGGCCATGCCAGCGCCGATGACGCGTTGGGCCCGGGCGTGGCCCTGCGGCTCGCGGTGGGGCCGGGCGTCTACCTGCAGCGACCTGCGGCGCACGCGGCGCGGCCCTGCACCGTGCGCTTCGGCCCGGAGTGGTCGCGCGCGGCGGCGGCGACGGCTGTGCTCGACCCGACCGGCGCGCAGGTGATCGTCGAGGGCGTGTCGGCCCCGCCGGTGGGCGCCGTCGCGCGCCTCGACTTCGCCGACGGCCTGCTCGTGCTCGGCGTTGCCGAGGCGCAGCTGCG
>JAGQJJ010000580.1 GCA_020430675.1 Myxococcales bacterium | reverse complement strand
ACGTGGCCGATATAGAGGCGCGTGCCGTCAAACCAGGCGGCGACGACCGTGGTGCCCATGCCACGGTGTTGTCCCTCGCGGGTCGCGCGCTCCCAGATGCGGCGATTGCCGAGCTGGATGCCCCCCGCGATGCGGTTCTCGGCGGTCGAGCGGTCGGGGTTGGTCTTCTCGGGCCAGGTCAGCTCGGGATCGGCGGCGGTGGCCCGGAAGAACTCGGTCATCGCTTCGACCGACATCTGGCTGGCCAACTCACCCGAGGCGTGCCCGCCCATGCCATCGGCGACGATGAAGAGGTGATCTTCGCGAAGCAGCCGAAAGCTGTCTTCGTTGTGCGGCCGTCTGCGCCCGACATGGGTGCGGCCGGCAGAACTCAACTTCATGGGGGTGCTCCTTTCAAGACGTGATCCTGAGCGACAACCGCCTTCCACGCAACCCGCATGCCATCGATCGCGCGTTCCAGGCGCCGCGGGCTGCCTTCGGGGGCGCGATGGGCGACGGTTGCAACCAACCCTCGCCTCGATCACTCTGCTTGACTGTGGCCATGATCGGCCACCCGCAACCGAGGAGGGCCAATGAGCGACAGCAAGGTGACCGTGTACCCCGGACAGTCCGTTGACGTCTCGTGGGACGGCCGGCTGTGCATTCATGTTGGCGAGTGTGGCCGCGCGGCCGGGTCGCTGTTCGAGGGGGGTCGCAAGCCCTGGTGTGATCCCGATGTGACCTCGGCCGACGCGGTGCAGGCGGTGGTCGAGCGCTGCCCGAGCGGTGCGCTGTCGGCGGTTCGCAAGGACGGCGGCCCCCGCGAGGCGCCGCCGCCGACCAATACGATTCACGTGGCCAATAACGGGCCGCTGTATGTCACCGGCGAGCTGAACATCGACGGCGCGCGCACCGATCAGCCGGGTCTGATGACCCGGGCCGCGCTGTGCCGATGCGGCCAATCGGCGAACAAGCCTTTCTGCGATGGCAGCCATGAGCGCGTCGGATTTGTGGATCGCGGCGCCATCGGCGAGGTCGGCAGCGGTCTGGCCGCCGAGGGCGGCGAGCTGAACATCCGCCGGGCGCCCAACGGGCCACTGCTGGTCAGCGGCAACGTGACGGTGGTCGCCGGCAGCGGCCGCGCGGCATGGCGCGGCGCCAAGGCCGCCTTGTGCCGCTGCGGTGGATCGGCCAACAAGCCCTTCTGCGATGGCACGCATCGGGCGATCGGGTTTCAGGCGGAGTAACCGGCGTCGGGGTGGCGTCGAGGCCTACTTGCCCTCAGCGGGGGGCGCCGGGGCCGGCTCGCCCTCGGCGGGCGCGTCGCCCGGCAACAGCTTGTCGAGCGCCGGCAGCACCGGGGGCTCGTTGAGGATCAGATCGGGGTCGAGCCCGCTGTCGACCGCCAGGCGGCGGAACTCGGCGCGCAGCCGACTGATGGCGTCAACCCACTTCTGCGCGCCGGGGTACATCTCACCGCCGCGCATCGCGGCGATCTGGAACTGCGCGAGCGCTTCGTCGAAGCGGGACTGGATGCCGCGCACCTCTTTGAGGCCGCGGCGGAAGGCGACGTCGCCGAGCATCTGCAGCAGCTTGCGGTCGTCGGCGATGCTGGTCGAGCGCAGCTTCTGGGCGCGCATCAGCATGTCTTCGGCGACGTCGGCGTTGCCCGACTCAAGGTTGTTCAGCTCGCGCTGGGCGATGGTCACGAAGAGGCGGTGCAGGGTGGCATCGACCTCTTCGGCCGACATGGCGCCGGTGCGCTCGGGGCTGATGCCGGGGGGCAGCTTGAAGGCTTCGTAGGCGCGGTTGGGCATCCACGAGCCGCTGCCGACCGGGAAGTAATAGCCCCGCTCGACATGCACCACGTCGCCGTCGACGCGGATGTAGAACTTCTCGTGATGCGCGCTGGAGAGGTACCAGAACAGGGCGACCGCGATGATCGCGACGACCGCCAGGATGAGCCGCATGGGCAGTCGGCGCGGCGCGGCCTCGCGCGGCGGCGGGGCGGCGTCAAGGCCCAGGTCTTCATCGCCGAAGAGATCGTCTACCTGGGGCTTCTGCTCGCTCAATTTGGCCTCGCCTGAGTCAAGAACGGCGCCATTCTACCCCCATCGGGGGCCAAGTCCAACGCCTCGGCGGCAAACTGCGTCGACCCGTGACCGATCAGACCGCCACTTCGAGGTCGCGCAGGGCGGCGTTGAGGCTGACCTTGCGGTCGGTGCTCTCGGTGCGGTGGCCGATGATCAAGGCGCAGGGCAGATGATAGACGCCCGCCGGGAAGGCCTTGGGGCGCGTGCCGGGCACGACCACGGCGCGCGGGGGCACATGGCCCTTGAGCACCTTCTCTTCGGGGCCGGTGACGTCGATGATCGGGGTGCTCGACGTGAGCACGACGTTGGCGCCGAGCACCGCTTCGCGCCCGACGCGCACGCCTTCGACGACCACGCAGCGCGAGCCGATGAAAGCGCCGTCTTCAATGATGACCGGCCGCGCGCCGGGCGGTTCGAGCACGCCGCCGATGCCGACGCCGCCCGCGAGGTGCACGTCGCGGCCGATCTGGGCACAGGAGCCAACGGTGGCCCAGGTGTCGACCATGCTGCCGGCGCCGACGCGCGCGCCGATGTTCACGTAGCCGGGCATGAGGATGACGCCCGCTTCGAGGTGGCTGCCGTAGCGCGCGGTGCCCGGCGGCACGATGCGCACGCCGAGGTCGGCGAGGTCGGTCTTGGGCGGGATCTTGTCGATGAAGGCGAGGTGGCCCAGCTCCATGACCTGCATCTTGGCGATGCCGAAGTAGAGCAGGATGGCCTGCTTGATCCAGGCGTGCACCTGCCAGTCATCGCCGACCGGCTCGGCGACGCGCAGGCGGCCGACGTCGAGGTCGGCGATGACGCTGCGCACGGCATCGGCGGCGGCCGGGAGGCGGGCCCGGTCGGCGAAGGCGGCTTCGATCAGGGACTGGCGCTCATCGCGCATCGGCGGGTCTCCTCGGGGACGGTGACGGCGGCAGTGAACACGGACGCCGCGCCCAGGGCAAGGGGCTCGGCGCGCGCCGAGGCGCCACGGTTTCGGGCCGCGCCCGCCGCGGCATGCTGTATGCTGCCCGGCGATGTACGGCGCCGCCTCGCTCTTGCTGTTCGCCTTGCTGAGCCCCCCGGCGGTCGTCGAGCCGCTGGCGGCGGTCCGGGCGTCGGCGCAGGAGGCCGACGTCGATGCGCTGCGCACGATCGCCGATGGGCCGCGAACCGGGGCGGGTGGTTTTGCCCAGGCGGTGCTGGTGCCGCTGCTGCATGCGCGGGGCGAGGCCGACGAGGCAGCGCAGCGGGCGCGGTTGGCGGGCTTCCTGACCAGGTGGCAGGTGATCGGGCCGTTGCCGGGGGGCGCGCGGGCGCTGGATGGCCCCCAAACCGCGCGCGATGACTGGCGCGTCGGTGCCACCGCCGAGGGCTATGCCGGGCGCGGCCACGCGGTGCGCTGGCATGGCGTGGGCGACGCGGCGCGCTACGGCCGGCTCGACCTCGATGCGGTCAGCCATCACGCCGACGGCGGTGTGCTGCTGGCGGCGGCGATCTTCGGGCTTGAGATCGGCGAGACCGTGGCCATCCGGGTGACCAGTGCGGCTTCGTGGCGCCTGTGGCTCGATGGCGAGCGCGTCGACGCCGGGCCGGGACGGCCGAGCCTGCGCGGGGCCGACGCGGTCCTCGCGACGCTGCGCCCCGGTCCGCACCGATTGCTGGTCGAGACGCACGGTGA
>JAGQJJ010000579.1 GCA_020430675.1 Myxococcales bacterium | reverse complement strand
CCAGCGCGTAGCCGGCGAAGGTCGGGGCGATGGCCAGGCGGCTGGCGGACTGGCCGACCGCGCGCGGCACGCCGAGGGGTCGTCCGGTCGCGTCCACCCGCTGCGTGCGGATGGGGCCGGCGCCCTCGGCGGCGGCGCGGGCGAGCGCCAGGGCGGTGCCGCTGGGCGCGTCGCGTTTGTGGCGGTGGTGCACCTCGAAGACCTCGGCCTCGAAGTCGGGCCCAAGCGCAGCGGCGGCGGCGCGCACGAGGCGCTGCAACATCGCGACGCCGACGCTGAAATTGGCGGCGAAGAGCACCGGCGCGTGGGCGGCGCGGGCTTCGAGCGCCGCGATCTGCGCGGCGTCGCGGCCGGTGACCCCGGTGACCAGGGCGGCGGCGGTGCCCTCAAGGCGGGCGAGCAGCTCGCCGGTCGCCTCGGCCAGCGACACGTCGATGACCACGTCGCAGTCGCCAAACGCGCCTGGCGGCGCGTCGCGGCCGATGGCCTCAACCAGCTTCAGGCCCGCATGCTCGGGCAGGCACTCGATGACGCGGCGGCCGAGACGCCCGCTGGCGCCAAAGACGCCCAGCCGCGCCGGGCCATGGGCTTTCATGCGCCGATCTCAAGGCCCAGCGCGGCGCAGATGGGCCGCAGCCGAGCGACGCTCTCGGCGAGCAGGGGCGTAAGCGGCAGGCGCACCTCGGGGCTGCACAGCCCGGTCAGCCGCGCGAGCAGTGCTTTGGCCGGCACCGGGTTGGTCTCGACGAACAGGCCCAGCGAGAGCGGCAGCAGCTTCAGGTGCAGGTGGCGGGCGGTCTCAATGTCGCCGCGGGCAAACGCACGCCAGAGTGCGACCACCTGGTCAGGGACGACATTGCTGGTCACCGAGACCACGCCGCGCCCGCCGACGGCCCAGAGCGGCAACGCGGTCGGATCATCCCCCGACAGCAGCGTGAGGCGGTCGCTGGTGGCGGCGGCGATGCGGGCCCCGACCACCATGTTGGCGGTGGCCTCCTTGAGCGCCACCACGCCCGGCACGTCGGCGAGGCGGTCGACCGTCTCGGGCAACAGGTCGATGCCGGTGCGCGAGGGCACGTTGTAGAGCATGAGCGGCAGGCCGGGCACCGCTTCGGCGATGGCGCGAAAGTGGTGGAACAGGCCCTCTTGCGTCGGCTTGTTGTAGTACGGCGTGATGACCAGCGCCCCATCGGCGCCCAGCTCGGCGGCGCGGCGGGCGAGGCGGATGCTCTGCGCGGTGTCATTGGTGCCGACGCCGGCGATGACCTGGCAGCGCCCCTTGGCCAGCGCAACCGTGTCACCGATGACCTGGAGGCGCTCCTCATCGCTCAAGGTGCTCGACTCGCCGGTGGTGCCGCAGGGCACCAGGCCGTCAATGCCGGCGACGATCTGCCGCTCGACAAGCGCGGCGTGCGCCTCGCGATCAAAGCGGCCGTCGCAAAATGGCGTGACGATGGCGGTATGCACGCCGGCAAACATGGGGCTGAACATGGGCGCTCCGACTTGGCCAGATCGGCGCAAGAAAAGCGCAAATCGGCCAGCGATGCAATGCGCGCGTGGCCGACGGCGGCCGCGTGCGCCGCCGCGAAAGTCGCACTTGCGCCCATTTGGTCAGCAATTTGTCGAAAAGCGCCGCCGATGCATTGACAGCCGATGTTCGGAGCGTTTAGCGTCCCGCCGCTTGGTACGCGGAGACCCTCATGTCGATCGTTGTCGCCTTCGGCCTGACCACCCTCGCTGGCATCGCGCTCACCGCGGGCGCCTGCCGCCTCGTGCTCAACGTCATGCCCCGCCGCCCGGACTGACCGCCGTGCGCGGGCCCGACCGCCAGGGTGCATAGCCCGTTTCGGCGGCGCGCCGTCGGCGCTATGCTGCGGCCCCATCTTCGAGGAGCCGCACTTGAAGTCCCACGATGACCCCTACTTCGGGCTGGTCGGCAATACGCCGATGCGCCGGCTCGGCCGCATGGTCGGGCGCGATGATGTTGAAGTGCACGCCAAGCTCGAAGGCACGAACCTCGGCGGCTCGGTGAAGGACCGTGCGGCGCTGGGCATGATCCGCGCCGCGCAGGAAGGGGGCCATCTGGCGGGCGGGCGGCGGCTGGTCGAGGCCACCAGCGGCAATACCGGCATCGCGCTGGCCATGATCGCGGCGCTCGAAGAGCTGCCGATCACGCTGATCATGCCGGCGTCGGCCACCGTCGAGCGCCGCGCGTCGATGAAGGCGTACGGCGCTGAGGTGTTGCTTGCGGACGACATGCTCGCCGCGCGCGACCTCGCCCAGAAGCTGCACGACGACGGCACGCATTATCAGATCAACCAGTTCGCCCACCCGGCCAACCCGCAGATGCACTTTGAGACGACGGGGCCCGAGATCTGGCGCGATACCGGCGGGCGGGTGACGCATTTTGTCAGCTCGATGGGCACCACCGGCACCATCATGGGCACGTCGCGCTTCCTCAAGTCGCAGCGGGCTTCGATCGAGATCGTGGGCGTGCACCCTGAAGAGGGCTCGTGCATCCCGGGCATCCGCAAATGGCCCGACGCCTATCTGCCGGCCATCTACGAGCCCGAGCGGGTCGATCGCATCCTCTACGTGAGCGAGGCCGAGGCCGCCGATCATACGCGCCGGCTCGGCCGCGAAGAGGGGCTTTTTGTCGGCCTGTCTTCGGGCGGCGCCGCGCACGCCGCGCTGCGGGTGGCCCAAGACGCGCCCTCGGGCAGCGTCATCGTGTTCATCGTCTGCGACCGCGGCGACAAATACCTCTCGATGACCGAGCTCTTTCCCGCCTGACCCCCACCTGGAGACCCATGATGGATGACGCTGACCAGACCGCGCTTGAAGCGGCCGCCTTCCGGCGCCTTGTCGAGCATCTGCGCGCCCGCCCCGATGTGCAGAACATCGACTTGATGAACCTGGCGGGCTTCTGCCGAAACTGCCTCTCAAAGTGGTATCGCGCCGCCGCCGCCGAGCGAGGCATCGAGATGGACGACGCCACCGCGCGCGAGCTGATCTATGGCATGCCGTATGCCGAGTGGAAGGCGAAGCACCAGCGCCCCGCGTCGGCGGCACAGCGTGCGGCGTTCGCGCACGCCCGGCCCGCCGACGAGTGACCGCCCTGCCGCCTGCCTGACGCTTTTGCGGCACCCAAAGGGGGCGTGCCCCGCCCTTGCGTAAGGGGTTCCGGGGACTCCGGCTCGGTGAATTCCTGGCAAAATATTGAAGCGTCACCGGCTCACCGGCCGTCGAGGGAAGAAGCCTTATCGGAGGCTTCAGGGGACCGACAGGGTGGCTCCATGATGACAACTCCCCCACCCGTGGGGCCATGGCTGGGCTATTACGAGAACCCGATCCCCATCCGGCGCATGGGTGCCTTCTTTCTCTACCGCGCCACGCGCGATGGTCAGCCACGTGTCGTGGCGGTGTCACGCCCCGAGCTCGACCCGCTGACCGCGCGCACCATCATCCGGCGCGCGGTGCAGATTCATCTCACCGTGCGGACCGCCGCGGTTCCATTGCCCGCCGAGCGGGACGCGGTCGATGACCTGTCCTTTGTTGCGTTCAATTGCGACGCGGTGTGCGATCTGGCCCATATCCTCGATGCGATGGGCGACCCGCTGCCAAGCCGCCTGCCGATCGACGCCACCAGCGCGCTGTTGCACCACACCGCCGACGCGCTCGCGGCGTTGCACGCCGCCCGCACCAGCCAGATGATCGCCGGTCGGTTGAGCCCGGCG
>JAGQJJ010000578.1 GCA_020430675.1 Myxococcales bacterium | reverse complement strand
ATCGGCGCCATCGCCACGCTGCGTCTACCCGGCCGCGCCCCGCGGGGCATCGCCTGGGCGGTGCTCGTCGGCGCCTCGATGGCGCTGCTGGTCGCCTTCACGCTGCGCTTCGCCGCGCCCAACATCATCATCGCCGGCCAGAAGAGCGCCGAGCGCACGGCGGTGTCGGAGCTGCGCACGCTGCTCTGGGCCGAGGACCAGATGGTCGCGCGCGCAGATCGGGCTGGCGGGCTCGGCGAGCTGGCCACCGCTGGGCTGCTGCGCACGCCGTTTGCGCACATCGAAGCCGGCACCGCCGCGGTGGGCGGATTTCGCTACGCGGTCTTTGTGCTCGGCCCCGACGGTCCCGTCACCGATGGCGATCCCGCGCCGCCGGCCGGCGCCCACGACTGGATCGCCTACGCCTGGCCCGATCAGCGTGGCCGCAGCGGCGGATTTGCCTTCTGCATCAACCGCTTCGAAGACATCCTTCAGACCGAGAACGCCGACGCGCGCTACGACGGCCGCGACAAGCGCCCGGCGTGGAACGCCTGCGTGACCGCCGCCGACCCACATGCTCGGCAGGGCGAAGGCACCGGCGGCGACGGCGCGCAATGGGCGCGCTGGCGCGGCCGCGAGACCCGCCGCGGACGCGCCGCCGAGCCGGTCAGTCCGGCAGAGTGAAGCGGCCCCAGGTCAGCATCCACCCCGTGATCACCACCGCGCTGCCCAGGTTGATCCACAGCCCGGCCCGCGCCATCTGCGGCAGCGTGACGCGGCCCGTGCCATAGACGATCGCGTTGGGCGGTGTCGCCACCGGCAGCATGAAACCGATCGACGCGGCCAGCGTGGCCGGCACCATCAGCAGCGCCGGCGCGATGTGCATCGCCACCGCCAACCCGCCGATCACCGGCAGCAGAACCGTGGCCGTCGCGGTGTTGCTGGTCACTTCGGTCAGGAAGGTCATGAACAGCACCACCGCCAGCACCACCACCGGCGCCGGCAGCCCAGCGGTGACGCCCGCCAGCACCCCACCGAGCCAGCGCGAGAGCCCCGTCGCGTCGAATCCATCGGCCAGGGCAAAGCCGCCGCCGAACAGCAGCAGCAGATGCCAGGGCGTCGCGGTCGCATCCCGCCAGGTCAGCAATCGCTGGCGACCCAGGCCCGCAGGCAGCAAGAACAGGAGCACCGCCGCGCCCACGGCCACGGTCGAATCGGTCACCGCCTTGGTTGAGATGCCGAGGCCTTCGAGCAGCCAGCGCCGCGACACCCACATCGCCACCGTCACCGCAAAGAGCACCGCCACGCGGCGTTGTGGGGGCGTCCAGGGGCCCAGATCCTCGGCCAGCGCAAGCCGCGCCGGGTGGTCGTCGGGCAGCTCGCCGCGCCGGATCGAGAAGGCGAAGCGGGTCAGGTAGACCCAGATGAGCCCGATGAGCACCAGCGAGAGCGGCGCGGCGAAAGCCATCCATTGCCCGAAGGTGATCGCGACGCCGAACTTCTCGGCGATGCCCCGAAACACCCCGTTGGGCGCCGTGCCGAGATACGTGCCCATGCCGCCGACGCTCGCCGAGTAGGCCAGCCCCAACATCAGCGCCGCGCCGAACGGACCGTCGCCCTCGGGCTCGATCGCCTTGGCCACCGCCAGCGCCACCGGCAGCATCATCAGCGTTGTCGAGGTGTTGACCAGCCACATCGACAACAGCCCGGCGGCCAGCATGAAGCCGAGCACCAGTCGGTCGGCGCGCGTGCCGATCAGGCGCACCAGAAACAGCGCGATGCGGCGGTGCAGGCCCCTGCGCTCGATGGCAAATGCGAGCTGAAAACCGCCGAAAAACAACCAGATGAGGTCGTGCCCATAATTCGGCGCCACGCTCTTGGCCGGGCTGACGCCGAGCCACGGGAACAGCACCAGCGGCAGCACCGCGGTGACCGCCACCGGCGCGGCTTCGGTCATCCACCACGTCGCCATCAACGCGGTGATCGCCGCCAGGCGCGTGGCCTCGGCTTTCAGGCCAATCGCCGCCAGCCCGAGCCAGACCGCCGCCGCCAGCACCGGGCCGAGCCACAACCCGAGCCGCGCCAGCCGGCTGACCGGCGCCTCTTCGTCTGCCGCCTCCACGAGCCTCCCTCGCGCAAACCGTAGTCAGGCATGCCACAGCCGCCCGCTGAGGGCAACGCGCGCTCGCTCGCCGCACAGGCCGCATAAGCGCGCCGGGAGAAAATGAGATTTTCGCTCAAGACCGCGCCAGTCCTGCCGATGAACCAGGTGTCACCCCCGCGAAACCAAAGCCGCGCAAGGTGCCACCGGGCCATGGGTCGGCCCGGGTCAAGAGACATGGAGGGTCGTGTCATGAGGACGATGCCGATGCTGGCTTCGACGGAAGACGTCTTCTTCATCGGACGCCGGGTGCTCGCCTTGCTCAAGGATCCCAAATCCGACGCCCGCCGCCTCGCGCGCCTCATCGACCATGTGCCCCCGCTCGGCGAAGCCCTCGTCGACGCCGCCGAGATCCTCTACGGCGGCCGCGGTCGCGTGCACGACACCGCCCATGCGATCACCCTCATCGGTTACCGCCGCGTCGAGCGCGTCGCCCGCAGCTTCCTGCGCGCCGAGTACGGCCGGTTGCGCGAGGCCGACGCCGAGGCCCCGCCGAGCCACGCGCTGGTGGAACCGCAGATGCGCTACGCGGCGATGTAGCGGCGGCGCCGATTCCCGCCCTGCGCGAGTCGATTTCGCGCCAATCCCCGAGCCATTGGTAGACTGCGCGCAGTCTGCCGCCCGGGAGCCCCGATGCCCCCCGTCCTCGTCGTCCTCATCGCGCTCGCCGCGCCCGCTGCCGATCCGCCGGCGCGCGCGGTCATCGCCCAGCGCGCCCCGACCCCTGCGGGCCCCACCGGCCTCGACCGCATCTGGTCGGCCGACCTCGGCCCGCCCGGCACCTACCGATTGCGCTTTACGCTCAGCCATTTCGAGACGGCCGACTTCCCGCTCGATGGCGCCAATGATGTCTTCACCGCCACCGACTTCGCCTTCGCTGCCACGCCGCTGCCTTTCCTCGAACCCTTCCTCGCCCTGCGCGGCACCAGCAACGCCAACGACGGCGAGCGCCCTCGCGTGTTCCAGAGCCTGGGTGATCTGACCATCGGCCTCAAGAGCGGCGCCGACGTCACGCCCTGGCTGTCGTTGGGCGGCGCCGCCACGGTGCGCGTCGTCAGCGCGCTCGGCGGCGGCGGCTTCGACTTTGACGCCACCTCGTACGAGCTGCGCGCCCTGGCCACCTTCGACGCCCTGCGTGGCCTCGACCTGCCGGCGCGCTTCCTGATCGACCTGTCGTATACGTTCGAGAACAGCGAGGCCCTGTACGCCGGCCTGCCCCAAGAGCCCACGGTGGTTCAGGAATTTGGCCTGCAGGCCGGCCGCTACGACCGCTTCCTCATCGGTCTGGGCCTCGAGGTGCCGTTTGTCGAAGAGTGCTCGGCCTATATCGAGTATCGCCTGGGCACGCCGTTTCAGGTCGAGCTGACGCGGCGCGGCGCTGGCAGTGATGAGTTCAGCTTCGGCGCGCTGCCCCATACCTTCACCCCCGGCCTGCGCGCCTTCCCGCTGCCCGAGTTGGCGGTCGACTTCGCGGTGCGCTTCGGGCTCAGCGACGCCGTCTATACCGGCGTGCCGGCGACGCCGCCGTGGGAGATGGTGATCGGCCTGGCCTATACGCTCGACCCAAGGCCCATCGTGAAGACTGAGACGGTCGAGCG
>JAGQJJ010000057.1 GCA_020430675.1 Myxococcales bacterium | reverse complement strand
CAGCGTCCGGCGACGGGTGCAGTTCGAGGTGCCCTCATCGAAGGTCGACTCGGCCTTCTCCAAGTTCTACAACCAGATCGGCCAGCGGGCGCGCCTCCCGGGTTTTCGCCAGGGCAAGGTGCCGCTCGGCCATCTGCGCAAGCGGTACCAGTCCCAGGCCATCTCCGAGGTCGGCCAGCAACTCGTCGAAGAGGGTTGGAAGACGCTGCTCGACGACCACGAGATCGTGCCGGTCAGCCGGCCCGAAGTCGACGCCGGCGCACCGCGCGAGGGTCACGCCTTCAGCTTCACGGTCACCTTCGAGATCGCGCCCGATATCGAGCTGCAAGCCTACGAGTCGCTCTCGATCGAGCGCGAGGTCTACGTCGCGTCGCCCGACGTGGTCGAGCACGAACTGGAGCACGTCGCCGAGCACTTCACCCGCTTCGAGCCCATCGAAGACCGCACCGACGCCCGCGACGGCGACCAGGTGGTGATCGACTACCGGGGCGAGATCGATGAGATCCCGTTCCCCGGCGGCACCGCGCAGGACGCCGAGCTGCACCTCGGCAGCGGCCAGTTCATCCCCGGCTTCGAGGGCCAGATCGTCGGTCATGAGGTCGGCGAGAGCTTTGCCATCCAGGTCAGCTTCCCCGAGCAGTACGGTGCGCCCAACCTCGCCGGCAAAGAGGCCACCTTCCACATCACGCTCAAAGCGCTGCGCCAGCAGGTCGTGCCCGAGATCGGCCAGCCGCTCGCCGATCTGCTCGGCGAACCCGACCTCGACGCGGTCCGGGCGCGCACCAAGGCCGAGATCGAAGCCCGCTTCAACCGCCGCTCCGACGAAGAGGCCCGCACCGCGCTGCGCGCCCAGATCGGCGCCGCCTACGACTTCGACGCCCCGCCCTCGCTGGTCGACGACGAGGTATTGCAGCGCCAGAACCAGCTCGCCCGCGAGATGATCGACGCCGGCATGCCCGCCGAAGAGGCCAAGGCGCAGGCGCTCGATCAGGGCGACGCGCTGCGCGACGAGGCGATCACCGAGGTGCGCGCCGCGCTGGTGCTCGACGCCATCGCCGAGAAGGAGTCGATCGAGGTCGCGCCGCGCGAGGTCGACAGCTATATCGAGTTCATCGTGCGCCAGACCGGTCAATATGGCGCGCGGCTCCGCGAAGCGTACCGCGATCCGAATCGTCGGGCGGGTCTGCGGCGTCGTAT
This sequence comes from Myxococcales bacterium, assembly GCA_020430675.1. The sequence goes on along the minus strand of JAGQJJ010000057.1, from coordinate 10,501 downwards.
GCGAGAGACCAAGGTGCTTGATTTTCTTTTGACCAAGGCTAACGTGACCTCGGTTGAGAAGGCCGTGCCTGCGCACAAGCACGACCATGATCACGACCACGATCACGACCACGGCCCGACCGAAGAGGCGGCTGAATGAGCTACCCGGATTGGATGGAATACGTGCCCCGCGGGTTGATCCCCACGGTGGTCGAGCAGACGCACCGTGGGGAGCGCGGCTGGGACATTTTCAGCCGACTGCTCAAGGACCGCATCATCTTCCTCGGCACGCCGATCAATGACGCCGTGGCCAACGTCGTCATCGCCCAGCTCCTGTTCCTGGAGAGCGAAGACCCCGACAAGGAGATCTCGCTCTACATCAACTCGCCGGGCGGGGTGATCACCAGCGGGCTGGCCATCTACGACACGATGAACCACGTCAAATGCCCGGTCAGCACCATCTGCATCGGCCAGGCGGCGAGCATGGGCGCGTTTTTGCTGTCGAGCGGCGAGCGTGGCCGTCGCTTCAGCCTCGCCCATTCGCGCATCATGGTGCATCAGCCCCTCGGTGGGGCGCAGGGTCAGGCGGCCGACATCGAGATCCAGGCCAAGGAAATCCTGCGGTTGCGCGACGTGATCAACCAGATCCTGGCCCATAACACCGGGCAGCCGCTCGACAAGATCTCGATCGACACCGACCGCGACCGGTTCATGACCGCGGCCGATGCCAAGGCCTACGGGTTGATCGACGAGGTCATGTCGCGGGTGCCGCCGGTCGGCCTCTGAGGACCGCAGCGGCGCGGGAGGACACGGCGTGGCGCAGCATCGCGACGAAAGCAAGGGCGGCAACCTGAGCTGCTCTTTCTGCGGCAAGTCGCAGAAAGAGGTGAAGAAGCTCATCGCCGGGCCCAGCGTGTACATCTGCGATGAGTGCATCGCGCTGTGCAACGACATCATCGCCGAAGAACTGGAGAAGGGTGACGGCTCGGTGGGCCGGGTCGTCGTGCCCAAACCCAGCGAGATCAAGTCGGTCCTCGACCAGTACGTGATCGGGCAGGAGAAGGCGAAGAAGGTCCTCGCGGTCGCGGTGCACAACCACTACAAGCGCATCGAGACCCGCGCCGGCCGCGAAGACGTCGAGCTGCAGAAGAGCAACATCCTGCTCATCGGCCCGACCGGCAGCGGCAAGACGCTGCTCGCCCAGACGCTCGCCCGCATCCTCAACGTGCCGTTCTGCATCGCCGACGCCACCAACCTCACCGAAGCGGGCTACGTCGGCGAGGACGTCGAGAACATCATCGTCAATCTGCTGCAGGCCGCCGACCACGACGTCGAGAAGGCCCAGCGCGGCATCATCTACATCGACGAGATCGACAAGATCAGCCGCAAGAGCGACAACGCCTCGATCACCCGCGACGTCAGCGGCGAAGGCGTGCAGCAGGCGCTGCTCAAGATCATCGAAGGCACCACCGCCAGCGTGCCGCCCAAGGGTGGCCGCAAGCACCCGCAGCAAGAGTTCTTGCAGGTCGACACGACCAATATCCTCTTCATCTGCGGCGGCGCGTTCACCGGGCTCGACGAGGTGATCGAGAAGCGGCTCGGCCGGTCGAGCATGGGCTTCGGCGCCGATATCCGCAGCAAGGAGAAGCGGGACATCAGCGAGCTGCTCTCGATGGTGCAGCCCGAAGACCTGGTGCGTTACGGCCTGATCCCCGAGTTCATCGGCCGCCTGCCGACGACCGCAACCTTGCACGAGCTCTCGGAAGATGCGTTGGTGCGTATCCTCACCGAGCCGAAGAACGCGCTGCTCAAGCAATACAAGAAGCTGTTGTCACTCGACGGGGTGCAGCTCAAGTTCACCCCTGAGGCCCTCACCGCCATCGCGCGGCAGGCGTTGCGGCACAAGGCGGGCGCGCGCGGGCTGCGCGCCATCCTTGAAAACGCGATGCTCGACATCATGTACGAGGTCCCCAGTCAGGACAACGTCAAGGAAGTCGTGGTCAACGAAGAGGTCATTCTTCGCCGCGAGCAGCCGTTGATCGTCTACGAGAAGGAAGCGCAGACCGCCTGAACGGGCGCGGTTGAATCTCCAGACGAGCTGATTGAATCTTCCTCGTGGCGGCCGCCCGGGACCGCCGCGAGCCGCGCGATCGCGCCGATGGGAGGCCCATGTTCCGCAAGTCAGACGACGACGCCAATCGTGGGGTGAGAGTCCTGCCCCTGCTGCCGCTGCGGGACATCATCGTCTTCCCGCATATGGTCGTGCCGCTCTTTGTGGGTCGCGAAAAGTCGATCAACAGCCTCGAAGACGCGATGGCCGGCGGCAAGGACGTGCTGCTCGCCGCGCAGCGCATGGCCAAGACCAACGACCCCAAGCCGGAAGACATCTACGCCGTCGGCACGATCGGCACGATCATCCAGCTGCTGCGGCTGCCCGACGGCACGGTCAAGGTGCTCATCGAGGGCAAGAAGCGCGCGCGCATCCGCCGCTTCCTTGAGACGGTCGATCTGTTCAAGGTCGAGGTCGAAGAGATCGCTGAGCGCGTGTCGACCAGCGTCGAGCTCGAAGCCCTGCTGCGGCAGGTGCACACGACGTTTGAGGCCTACGTCAAGCTCAACAAGCGCATCCCGCCCGAGATGCAGGTCGCGGTGAGCGCCGTCGACGACCCGTCGAAGCTCGCCGACTCCATCGTCGCCCATCTGAACCTGAAGCTGACCGACAAGCAGGTCATCCTCGAGACCGATGATCCGATCGCGCGCCTTGAGCGGCTCCTGGAGCTGATGCAGGCCGAGATCGAGAGCCTTCAGTTCGAGAAGAAGATCCGCACGCGGGTCAAGAAGCAGATGGAGAAGAATCAGAAGGAGTACTACCTCAACGAGCAGATGCAGGCGATCCAGAAGGAATTGGGCGAGCGCGACGAGTTCAAGAACGAGCTGCAAGAGCTGGAAGACCGCATCAAGAACAAGCGGATGTCGAAGGAGGCCACGCTCAAGATCAAGAAGGAGTTCAAGAAACTGCGCATGATGAGCCCGATGAGCGCCGAGGCCACGGTCGTCCGCAACTACATCGACTGGATCCTCTCGCTGCCCTGGACCGACGTCAGCGAAGAGAAGCAGGACCTCGAAGCCGCCAGCGACATCCTCGAAGAGGACCACTACGGCCTCAAGCGCCCCAAAGAGCGCATCCTGGAGTACCTGGCGGTCTACGGCCTCGTCGAGAAGATGCAGGGCCCCATCCTGTGCCTCGTCGGCCCGCCCGGCGTGGGCAAGACCTCGCTCGCCCGCTCGATCGCGCGCTGCACCGGCCGCCACTTCGTGCGCCTCAGCCTGGGCGGTGTGCGCGACGAGGCCGAGATTCGCGGCCATCGCCGCACCTATATCGGCGCCATGCCGGGCAAGATCATCCAGAGTCTGAAAAAAGCCGGCACCAACAACCCGGTGATGCTGCTCGACGAGATCGACAAGATGAGCACCGACTTCCGCGGCGACCCGTCCTCGGCGCTGCTGGAAGTGCTCGATCCCGAGCAGAACGCGGGCTTCAACGACCATTACCTCGATCTGGACTATGACCTGTCCCAGATCATGTTCATCACCACCGCCAACAACCGGCATCAGATCCCGCTGCCGCTTCAGGACCGCCTCGAAATCATCGAGCTGTCGGGCTACACCGAGTACGAGAAGCTGCAGATCGCCCAGCGCCACCTCGTGCCCAAGCAGATGGAGCGCAACGGCATCGCGCCGGCCAAGATCGAGTGGACGCCGGCCGCGCTGCAGATGCTGATCAACCGCTATACCCGCGAGAGCGGCGTGCGCAATCTGGAGCGCGAGGTCGCCGCGGTCTGCCGCAAGATCGCCAAGGATGTCATCCACAAGCGCGACAAGGGCATGCCGGTGACCCGCTTTGCGCTCAAGGTGACCACCAGGCAGGTGCAGAAGTACCTGGGCGCGCCCAGGTTCAGCTATGGCGTGACCGATGCGGTCGACGAGGTGGGGCTGGTCAACGGGTTGGCCTATACCTCCTGGGGCGGCAACCTGCTGCAGACCGAGTGCACGATCGTGCCCGGCAAGGGCAAGCTGATCATCACCGGTCAACTCGGCGACGTGATGCAGGAGAGCGCCCGGGCGGCGATGAGCTATGTGCGCAGCCGCGCGTTTGATCTGGGCCTCGACCCGGACTTCTACCAGAACGTCGACATCCACATGCACTTCCCCGAAGGCGCCATCCCCAAGGACGGCCCCTCGGCGGGCGTGACCATGGCGACCGCGCTGGTCAGCGCGCTGTGCAAGCTGAAGGTGCGCCACGACGTGGCGATGACCGGCGAGATCACGCTGCGCGGGCGGGTGCTGCCCATCGGCGGGCTCAAAGAAAAGTTGCTCGCCGCCCGGCGTGGCGGCATTCGCACCGTCATCGTGCCCGAAGAGAACCGCAAGGACATCAAGGACACGCCGCAGGCGGTGCGCCAGGCGATGAAGATCGTGCTCGTCGAGCACGCCGACCAGGTGCTGGAGAAGGCGCTGGTCTACGAAGGCGAGCTGTGGAAGGGCCGCGCGGCGCGGCGCATGGACGAAGCGGCCCGGCCGCCCATCGATCCGTCACAGGCGCCTTCGCAGGTGTGATCTCGGGTTGTGCTCGGACCCGAGGCGGGGTATCGAAATCGAATCCCCGGGGGTCGGCGCCGTCTTCGAGGGCGGGTAGCTCAGCAGGTAGAGCAGCGGCCTTACATGCCGCGGGTCGCAGGTTCGAGCCCTGTCCCGCCCACCGATTCTGATCCGGGCAAGGCCCGGATCAGGCGCGCGCCGACACCGGGTCTGATTTTATGGGGGGGATGATTTTCTTTTTGACCCCCCAACAGCGGGCTGTTAAAAGCACTGCTCACCGCGGCCCGGGAGGGCTTCGGTGGCGACTGCGGAGTCGTAGTTCAGTCGGTTAGAACGCCGGCCTGTCAAGCCGGAGGCCGCGGGTTCAAGTCCCGTCGACTCCGCCAGAAAGCCCCGGAGGGAAACCTTCGGGGCTTTCGTCTTTCGAAGCCCCGCCACATCGTCTGCCGTGCAAGATGGCCAGATTCTGACCATCGGACCAGCTTCACGGTCAGAAGTTGACCACCGACCCCTTGCGCAGCGCGCGCTCCTCGGCCTGCCGATCGGCCCGGTGTTGCGGGCTCTCTTTGATCACGAACTTGGTCTCGGCGATGACCCGGGTATTGTGGGTGATCACGAAGAGGTACTGGCGGTCCTCATCGGGGAAGGACGCCTTGTCGAGCTTCATGAAGCTCGCGAGGATGCGCGTCTCGCGCTGGTTCGGATAGACCGGAAAGCTGGTCACCATCCGCTGGCCTTCGGTGGTGTCGTAGATGGTGCCGGTGAACTCAGTCGCGGTGTAGGGGCGCGCGAAGAAGGCCATGAACTCGACGTTGACCCCCTCCTCTTCCTCGGTGCCGGCAAACGCAAAGTGCTTGGTGTCGACCGACTTCATATGGCTGATGAAGCGGGCGTCGCTGCTGAAGCGCGCGGGGAAGGGTTTGGTCGACAGCACGATGCGACCCTTGAAGGCGTCGGCCGGGTTGCGCGCGTGGGCGCCGGCAGCCGACAACAACAGGATGAACAGCAGCCACCAAGATGAACGCGCGCGCACCATTTCGGCTCCTCCCCGGCGCCATTCCCCCGGCGCCCCGGACAGCGCAGACCCTCCTCACCGGCGCGGCGGCCTTGTGAGGAATTTGAGACTACCAGAACGGTGAGAACGAGCATACCGCCAAGCGAGCCTGCGATCAGCCCCCGCGAGCGCGGCGCGGTCGATCTTGAAGCGCGGCCGCCGCCCCGCGCCCTGGGGCCGGTCTGGGGCTCGCTGCTCGGCTTTGTCGTCGCCGGCATGGCCGGCGGGGTCATCGCCGGCGCGGTCGATGCGCTCGGCGCGCTCAACGATCCGCAGGCGGGGCTGGTGCTGCTCGGCTCGATGGGCTTCCACCTGCTGCTCGGCGCGCTCGCCGGCGCCGTCGCTGGCCTGATGTACCCGCTGCTGCCCGCCTCGCTGACCGCGGTGAGCCTGGTGCGGCGCGCCGCCCGGCGGCTTCGCCCCGGCGCCGAGCTGGGCCTGCACGAACGCTGCCGCACCGTGGTCACGCTCTGGCTCTCGCTGGGCATGCTCGCGCTCTGCGTCGAGCTGCTGGCCGGCGGCTTTCGCGTCCTGTTCTCTCGGGTTCAATCGCTTGAGTTCGCCGCCCTGGGCGCGGCGGGGCTGGCGCTGCTGGTGCTGGCGCTCGGCGCGGCGGTGGCGGCGCCATTGCGCGCCGGCGCCGCGCGCGGCCTCGAATTCTTGGTGCGCCGCCGGCCCGGCCTGACCCCCGCCGTGCACCCGGCGCTGCATCTGGTGCTTGGCCTGGGCGTGCTGTCGCTGATCCTGCTCTTGTGGGTGCGCCGCGAGCACGAGACCTTTCACGCCCTCGACCTGAGGCCGGTGGCCAGCGCGCTGCTCATCGCGTTGCCGATGTTGCTGATCGGCGAGCTGCTGCGCGGTCCGATCAGCCGCGTGCCGCGCGGACGCGGCGCGGTGGGCGTCGGCATGCTGCTGTTCTTCGCCGCCGCCGCCGCCGCCGCCGGCCTGCGCGCGCCCGCCGCGCGAGAAGGGCTGGTGTCGGCGACCGGCTCGGGCCGCCTCATCGTGCTCACCCTCCGCGCCCCGTTTGACACCGACGCCGACGGCTTCGCGCGCGTGCTCGGCGGCGGGGATTGCGATGATGAGAACCCGGCGATTCATCCGGGCGCGGTCGATGTGCCCGGCGATGGCGTCGATCAGGACTGCGATGGGGCCGATCTGACGCTGCCACCGCCCCCACCGCCGCCGCCCAAGCCTGAAGAGCCGCAGACGCACGGCCTGACCCCGCCGTACAACCTGCTGCTGATCACGGTCGACGCCCTGCGCGCCGATCATATGGGCGCCTGCGGCTACCCGCGCCCGACGACGCCCGCCCTCGACCGCCTGGCGGAAGAGTCAGCGTTGTTCTGCCGCGCGTACAGCCCCTCGGCCAAGACGCCGACCGCTCTGCCGGCGCTGTTTGCGGGCCGTTACCCGTCCGAGCTGCTCCGCGACGGCGAGCATTTTGCCACCTATGCCGAGGGCAACGTCTTCCTGGCCGAAGTGCTCGCCGACGCCGGCTATCGCACCGCGGGCTTCCCGAGCCACTGGTACTTCGACCCGCGCTACGGGCTGGCCCAGGGCTTTGCGGTCTGGCAGCCCTACTTCGTCGAACCGGGTCGAATGGAGAAGGTCGCCACCGCCGAGACCGTGGTCACCGCCGCGGTCGAGCACTTTCGCGAGACCGACGCCGACGCCGCCCGGCCCTGGTTCGTCTGGCTGCACCTGCTCGACCCGCACAAGGACTATATCGAGCACCTCGACGTGCCCGGCTTTGGCGACGAGCCGATCGACCGCTACGACCACGAGATCCGCTACGTCGACACCTGGGTCGCGTGGCTGCTGGAGACCCTCGCGCGCCGCGCGGATTGGGCCCGCACCGTGATCGTCTTCACCGCCGATCACGGCGAGGCCTTTGGCGAGCATGGCTATCGCTTCCATGGCTTCGGGCTGCACGAAGACCAGATTCGCGTGCCGCTGATCATCCGTGTGCCGGGGCTGCCGGGCCGGGCGGTCGACACCGCGGTGAGCCTCGTCGACCTCGCGCCGACGCTGTATTCGCTGGCCGGCCTGGGCCCCGAAGCAAAACGCGCCGCGCCGCTCGGCCTCGAAGGCGAGACCCTGCTGCCGCTGCTCGCCGGCGGCGCGCGCGCGTCGCGCCCGATCTACGCCGAGATGCCCCGTGGCCCGCACAACGCGCCGCAATTCGCCTGGCTCGAAGGCGATGACAAGCTGATCTATCAGGGCGAAGGCGACGCCTGGCAGCTCTTCGACCTGGCCGATGACCCCGGCGAGCAGACCGACCGGGCCGCCGCTGAGCCGGCGCGGCTCGCCGAGCTTCGTCTGGCCGCCCAGCGCTTCCGCGCCCGACTCGACGTGCGCCAGCCGACGCCTTGAGCAAAGGGGTAGGAAACCGGACGGGTTTCTGGCATTTCAACCCGGCGAGCGCGTTTAATAGGGACGGAATCAACACCGAGGCCACGTGCACGACGGACACGGATATGGCGTCCGCATCCGGCGCCCGCCAGATGCGGCCGACGAGTGGGCGGCCGATCTGGCCCTCATCATCGCCCCGATCATCGGCGAATCGCCCGACGATCTCGAAGACGCACTGCTCAGCGGCATTCTCGTGGTGGCGCAAGGCCTGCCGTACGACGAGGCCAAGCAGCTCGTCGACGTGTTCATCGGCCTCGGCGCCCAGGCCGACGTGGTCGACGTGCCGCCCGAGCCCGATCTGGCGCCGGGCATGGGATCGCTCAGCGGGTTGATGCCGCAGGTCGGCGACGGCCCGCCGCCGCGCATCGCGGGCACGCAGCCGTTCAGCGTGGCCGGCCTGCGGCGCGCGCTCGAAGCGGCCCAGCGCCCGCCGCCAGTCGCCGAACCGCCCCCGCCCGACGCCTTTGCGCCGCCGCCCATGGCCCCGCCGCCCGGCGCGTTTGCGCCGCCGCCCGTGGCCACGCGCACCTCGACGCGACCTTTTGCCGCGTCGGCGCGCAAGCCGGCTCGGCGCATCGATGAAGGCCCCGGACTTCTCGAAGACGAGGGCGATGACCGGGTGCCGACCCGCATCATGTCCGTCGCGCCGCGCGAGTCGAACCGCCGGCCCACCCCCGCGGGCACGTTCAATCGAGCGCTGTTTGGCGTGATCGCCGAGCAGCCCGACGACCGTCCGCCGGGGCTGCCGGGCGCGACGCAGTCGTTCGGCGCGGCGATGCTCGAGCCGCCCCCGCCGCCGGTCGCTGCGCCCATGGAGCCCGAAGAGCGCGCGCCCGCCCGAGGCCCGGCGCCGATCGATGAGGCCGGCCCGCGCCGAGGCGAACTGGCCGGTTTTGCGCCGACGCAGCGCTTCGATCCCAGCGCGATCTCGCGGCTGCGCGACGATCGGCCGGCGCGACAGGGCGGCGCTTCGCCCACCGGGCCGCAGTCGGGCCTTGGCGCGCCGGCAGCCGAACCTGCGGCCCGCCCGGTCGCCCGGGGTGCGGCGATCGGCGACAAACCCACCGACCGGCTGGTGCCGCCGGCCAGCAAGCCCGCCGCGCGGCTGGTCGACCGAGGCACGCTGCCCCAGCATGGCGGGCGGGTCGCGCTGGAAGAGGCGATGGCCGAGCTTGGCGGCCCCAGCGAAGCCGCGCCGCGGCAGCAAGGGCCGCGCACCGCGTCGGGCCCGATGGTGGTGCAGCTCGCCGCGCCTTCGCTCGATCCGGCCGAGACCGGCACGTTCACCCGCGAAGCTTCGCTCGATCCGCTCTCGGATCTGGACGAAGGCATCCGCCCGGTCGACCGCCGACGCGCCGCCGTCGATTTGCCGGTGCCCGATCTGAACCCGCCGCAAGCCCTGCGACCGGGCGTCTATCGACTGCCGGGACACGACCGGGCCGCCGTTGAAGAGGCGCCCATCCGTAACGCGATGCCGCCCAGCGTGGCCGGGCGCGGCGCGATCTTCGCCACCGGCCAGATGCCGGCGCGCGTGGTCTCGCGGCCCGATGAGGAGCTGACCGACAGCGGCTCGTTCAAGATCGTGCGCGCCGAGGAGCTCGACGAGCCGGTCAAGAAGCGTCAGGCCGGCCCGACCGCGGCGGCGCGAGCCCATCAGCCGGCGCAGGCAGCGCTGCTGAGCCTCGTGCTGCCCGGCATGGGCCAAGTCTACAACGGCCAGCGCGATCGCGGTCTGTGGTTTGCGCTGCTGGCGGTGCTCGTCGTGCCTTGGCTCTACGCCATCGCCGACGCCTGGAAGGTCGCCGCGCAGATCAACGCCGGCGAGCGACCCGCGCCCGACCCCGCCATCTGGCGCGTGGGCCGTTGGGGCCAGTTGATGCTCAACCTCGCGGTGCTGTTTGGCATGGTGGTGGGCATCAGCATCTGGCGCGGCAGCTTGCAGCATGAGCCGCCGCCCGCCCCGAGCGCGCCGTCCGCCCCTTGACGGCCGCCCACAGACGGCCGCTCAGGGGCCCGTTTTCGTGCAGCTTCCACCGGTGCAGGTGTGGCGCATATTGGCGCCCGCAGCGACGGTGCGCGCGCACGACCCACCCGAGCAGGTGAAGTCGCAGTTGCTGCCCGCGAGACATTGCTGGGCGCAGCGGCCGCCCGAGCAGGTGAAGTTGCAGTTGCTGCCCGACTCGCAGGTCTGCGCGCAGGCCCCGCCCGAGCAGGTGAGCTTGCAGTTGCTGCCGCTCTGGCAGGTCATCGGGCAATTGCCCTTGGGGCACTTCTGCTTGCAGTTCTGACCCGCGGCGCAGAGCAGGGGGCCGCCCGCGGCGAGGCCGCCCAGCTTGCCCAGGTTGCCCGCCGCAACGCCCGCGCGCATGCCGGCCGCGCCCGCGCGCATGCCAGCCGCGCCCGCGCGCATGCCGGCCTTGCCCGCTTCGACGCCCGCGGCACCCGCCGCCGCCG
>JAGQJJ010000577.1 GCA_020430675.1 Myxococcales bacterium | reverse complement strand
GATCGCCCCGTCGCAGTCGTTGTCGGCCAGGTCGCAGACCTCGACCGGCGCCGCTCCGCACGTGCCGCAGAGATTGAGCAACCCCTCGTCCGTCTCGCCGTCGCAGTCGTCGTCGAGCCCGTTGCAGCGCTCGACGCCCGGATCGACCACCTCGGCCGTGCAGGCCAGCGCCGCGCCATCGGGCGTGCAGGCTTGCACCCCCGCGCGCTGGCAGACGCCCTCGCCGCGAATGCAGACTTCGCCCTTCGCGGGGAAGGTCTCGTCGACCGCGCCATCGCAGTCATCGTCAAGGCTATTGCACGCTTCGGGCCCCGGCGTCGCCGCGGTGCAGACCACGACGCGCGCGCCCAGATCGCAGACCGTGCGCCCGTGGCACGCCTGCTCGACCCCGTCGATCGTCACCGTCTCGGTGCAGGCCATGTCGACGCCGGCCGCGTCATCGATCAGGCCGTTGCAGTCGTTGTCGGCGCCATCGCACGTCTCTTCGGCCGGCGTCTCCGCATCGCAAGCCACCCAGCCATCGGCGGCGCAGGCCTGCTCGCCGAAGCACGTGCCGAAGTCGTTCTCGACCGCGCAGGCGCGCTTCTCGCCGATATTGTCGGTGTTGGGGTTGCAGGTGCACGAGTCGGTCACCGGCACGCATTGCCGCACCGACTCGCCATCGGCCTCGACCTCGCGGCAGGTGTAATTCGCCGGGCAGGCTTCGTTGGTCTCGCAGTCCAGCCCGCAGACCGGCCGCCGATCAAGTTCGAAGCACCGGCCGTTGGGGCACTGCTCGCTGTCGAGGCAGAAGCCGCACAACGTATTGTCGGGCGGCACGCAGACCGAGGTCACGTCGGGCCGGGTATTGCTGACGACGCGGCATTCCCACCCCTCGGGGCAGCCGCCGCGCAGGCATGTCTGCGAACACACGTTCTGATCGCCAAAGCGCACGCAGTAACCGCTGGCGCAATCCTGATTGCGCTCGCACCGCTCACCGAGTTCGCCCAGCTCAGGGCCTTCGTCTTCTTCGGCGCCCTCATCGATCGACGGGGGCACGTCGGGCTCGGCATCGAACATCGCCACATCGGGCTGCGGAGGCCCCGCTTCGCGAAACGACCCGTCGCCATCGTCACAGGCGATTGTCAGCAGGACCACCCAGATGAGCGCAAAGCGCGCGTTCGACATCGATCCTCCAAAGCGGGCCGGGACCATGACCGACGCCGCTCGACGCACCATAACCGCCAACGTCGCGCCGCCTCAATCGCGTTTCAGGGGGTATTGTGCCGGCCGGCGGTGCGGGTGTTGAATGCGGCGGCAACTTGGCGAGAGGAGCGGAATTGGCGCGCGACGAAGCGGTGATCTTCGGGCTGCGGGCGGCGCTGGCGGTGGGCGAGCACCGGCCGGAGGCGATCTTGCGCGTCTTCCACACGCGCGACCGACGCAAAGAGATCGGCCCGCTGCTCTCGGTCACCGCCAACCAGCGGCGACCCTATCGCGAGGTGCCCGAGGACGAATTGCGGCGCATCGCCGGCTCGCTGCACCACGAGGGCGTGGTGGTCATCGCCGAGCCGCTGCCGCTGCGCTCGGTGCCGGCGATGCTCGACGCGCTGCCCGACCGCGGCGTGTTGCTGGCGCTCGACGGCGTGCAGAACCCGCACAACCAGGGCGCCATCCTGCGCAGCGCGGCGTGGTTCGACGCTTTTGCGGTGCTGCTCGACGAGTCCGGCCCCGGCCTCAACCCGGCCGCGGTGCGCGTCGCGCAAGGCGGCGCCGAGGTGGTGCCCTGCGTCGCTGCGCCCGACCTGCCGGCGGTGCTCGACGCGCTCGCGCGGCGCGGCGTGACCCTCATCGGCGCCGACCAGCACGCAAAGCGCGGCCTGTTCGACCAGCGTTTGCCCGAGTTGGTCTGCCTGGTGCTCGGCAGCGAAGGCGAGGGCCTGCACCCCGAGGTGCGCCGACAGTGCCACCAGTTGATCCGCATCCCCGGCACCGCCGCGGTCGAGAGCCTCAACGTCGCGGTCAGCGCCGGCATCCTGCTAGCGGCGGCCTTTGCCGATCAGGCGTAGCCGACGTAGAGGTGGGCGGTGCCCATCGTCAGCCGCGTCGCCCGCACATCGCGCAGCCCCGCCTCGCGCATCAGCTCGGCAAACGCATCGGCCGGCGGAAACGCGGCGATCGAGCGCTGCAAGTAGCGGTACTCGGCGTCGCCCGAGAGCCAGGCGCCCAGGCGCGGCACGATGTGATGCACATGAAAGCGGGCCAGCGCCGCCAGCGGGCCGCCGGTGGGCTCGCTCAGCTCCAGCACCGCCACCGGGCCGCCGGGCCGGGTCACCCGAGCCATCTCACGCAGCCCGGCGAGGCGATCAGGCACGTTGCGAATGCCAAACGCGATGGTCGCCCCGGCGAAGCGATCCGCAGCAAACGGCATCGCTTGCGCGTCGCCCTCGACCAGCGCCACGCGCGCTTCCAAGTCGGCCTGGACGATCTTCTCCTGGCCCACCGCGAGCATATTGGCGCTCGGGTCGAGACCCACCACGCTGCACGCCGGCCGCGAGCGCGCCAACGCCAGCGCCACGTCGGCGGTACCAGTCGCCACGTCGAGCAGCTCGCCCTCAATGGGCATCGCCGCGATCAGCCGCCGCCGCCAGCCGCGATCGACCCCGAAGCTCATCAGCCGGTTGAGCAAGTCGTAGCGCCGGGCGATGCGATCGAACATCGCCCCGCTGCCATCGGCCGTCGCCGCGCTCATCGCTGGGCCTCGGGCGCCACCAGCCCCAGCCCCCGGCCCAGCGCACGCAACGCCTCACCGTCGATGGCCTGCGGACCGTCGCTCAGCGCCCGCGTCGGGTCGACATGGGCCTCGACCATCACCCCATCGGCGCCCGCCGCCCGCGCCGCCAGCGCCAGGGGCAGCACCAGATCGCGCCGCCCCGTCGCGTGCGAGGGATCGACCACCACCGGCTGACCGTGCGCGTGCTTGAGCAGCGCCACCGCCGCCAGATCGAGCAGGTTGCGCATGCCCGGATCAAAGCTGCGCAGCCCGCGCTCGCAGAAGATGACCCCCGAAGCGCCCGCCGCCAGCAGATGCTCCCCGGCCAGCAGCCACTCCTCGACCGTCGCCGACATGCCGCGCTTGAGCAGCGTCGGCCGCCCGGTGGCGCCCACCGCGCGCAACAGCGCAAAATTCTGCATGTTTCGCGAGCCGATCTGCACCAGATCGGCCACCTCGGCCACCGCGTCGACCTCATGCTCCGAGAGCACCTCGGTCACCATCGCCAGCCCGTTGCGGTCGGCGGCCGCGCGCATCCAACCGAGCGCGGGATGCCCATGACCGTCGAAGCTATAAGGCGAGGTGCGCGGCTTGAAGGCACCACCCCGCAGCGCCCGAGCGCCCGCGGCGGCAGCCATCGCGGCGATGGCGTGCACGGTGTCTTCCGCATCCACGCTGCACGGCCCGGCGATCAACAGCGGGCGATCACCCCCTGCCACCGCGGGCCCGAAGACCACCGGCCGCCCCGCCTGCGCGTCAACGCGAGGATGCGGGCTGCGCGCGTGCAGCAACCCGGCGACCCCCGGCACCGCCATCACCCGCGCCGCTTCGATGGGCGGCGAGAGCGGCTCGACCAGCAGCGCGCGGGCCACCCCATCGGCGTCGACCAGCGGCCGCACCCACAGACCCAGCGCGGCGAGCGATCGCTCCACGGCGCGCGGATCGGCGTCGTCTTGGAGTCGGATCAACATCTCGACCTCACTTCCGCCGGCTGA
>JAGQJJ010000576.1 GCA_020430675.1 Myxococcales bacterium | reverse complement strand
CCCTTGCCGGTCGCGGCGCCGTGCCCGTGGCGGACTGGCCGGCCGCGTTCCGGGCCGTCGACGCGCTGCGCGCCGCCCCCCGCCTCGATGCGCGCCCTGCGCTCGCCGCACTTCGCGGGGCGACCGCCCGGCATCTGGCCGAGATCGAGGCCATCCTGGCGGATGCCTGACCGAAGGGTCGCGGGAATTGGCACCACCCCGGCCCCATTGGTAAAGTCAGGATCACCATCCCGTCGGCCAAGAGGATCGGGCCCCATGGAACAGGTCGAGATGTCGATCGACGTCGATGTGACGCCGACGCAGTTCTACCAGCTCATCACCGACTTCGAACGCTACCCCGGCTTCGTACCGCAGCAGACCGGCGCGAAGGTCGTGACCCGCAGCGGCGAGACCTGGCGGGTCGCCTTCGAGCTCACCGTTGCGCGCAAGCTGCATTATCACCTTGATCTGAAAGGTGATCCGGGTCGCTCGCTCGACTGGGAGCTGGTCGAGGGCGACATGATGACCGCCAACCGGGGCGGCTGGACGCTCGAGCCCCTCAACGATGGCAATGCCACCCGCGCGACCTACCGCATGTCGGTCGAACTGCGCGGCTTTGTCCCCCGCTCGGTGACCAAGAACCTCGTAACTTTGACGCTCCCGGCCACGCTCAAGGCGTTCAAGGCTGAAGCCGAGCGGCGCGCCTGATCGCCGCCCCTCCGCGCAACTGCGCGAGATTGTTGGCCTCCTGACCGGTCGGCGAAAAAGTGCCCGCCCGCCGAACACGGATCTTGACCGTCACTATTGCGTTGACCCTCGAAAAGACGGTGTGCTAGTTCTGCACACGGTGGAGCGCCGCTCCGCGGTGGAGGAGGGAAGAGCTGCTGTCCGCGGTTCGCAACTGGGAACGAGGTGGTCACATCGAACACCGCTTCCCGGGTGGTCTGGAGCGTCGACCGCAGTCCTGTTGTGTCACCGCTGGAGGCCACCGTATGGTGCCGGCGTGACAAGGCTGACGAAGGTGCTCCGCGACCACAGACCGCGCGAGATGCCGGCCGCCGTTGAGGGTGAGATTTGTCGCAGGGACCGACGCAGGGGGCGCCGATGAGTTCTCCAAGCCCGGGACTCGTGGAGGAACGACCTCCGGAGTCACGGCGCAAGGAGCGGCGGAGCGAGCGGCGACGGCCCGGCAAGAAAGGCCGGCGCCGGTCCCGCACCATCGCCACCAAGCGCTTGTCAAAAGAAGAGCTCGCGCTCGCCGAAGAGCTGCGGACGGTCGATGTCGACCGCCCGAAGGCGCGGTCCGAGTGCGTCACCGGGGTACGCCCGTGCCCCTATGTTTCGTGCAAGCACCACCTCTATCTCGACGTGAACCCCGAGACGGGCTCGATCAAGCTCAACTTCCCCGATCTGGAAGTCTGGGAGATGATCGAGACCTGCGCGCTTGATGTGGCCGATCGCGGCGGCATCACGCTCGAAGAGGTCGGTGAGATCCTCAACCTGACGCGGGAGCGCATCCGCCAGGTCGAGGTCAAGGGCCTGCAGAAGCTGCGCGAGACCGCCGCCGATCTGGGTCTGCAGGACTTTCTGAGCTTCCTCGAGAACCACATCTCCATCGATTGAGCGCCCCGCCGCGCACGCCCGCGCGCAGACCCGGCGCCTCGTTCCTCCTTCGATTGCTGTTCGAATTGTTCGGCGTCTCGGCGCTGGCCGGCGCACTCGTCTGGCTCGTGCTGCTGGTCGGGCAACTGGCCAAGGTCGGCGACCTGCTGGGCGCCGAAGCGCCCGGCCCGCTCTGGGCGCGCGTGCTGGGGCTGGGCGGGCTGATCCTCGCCGAGCCCGCGTTGCCGCTGCTCGGTTTGATCGGCGCCGGTCTCACCTACGGACGGCTGCGCGCGGAAGGTGGCCTGATCGCGGCGGCGGCGCTCGGTTGGCATCCGCTCCGCCTGTTGGCGCCGGCGGCGGCGTTGGGTCTGGTCTGCGCCGCGCTCGCGCTGCCGCTGTCGACCACGATCGGCCCCCGCGCGGTCGGCGCGCTGGGCAGCGCGCTGAGCGAGGCGATCAACGCGCGCTTCACCCGGCCCGGCGCGGCGGTGACCCTGTCCGGCGGCGGCGTGGTGCGCACGATCGTCGGTGCCGATGGCGCCGCGACGTGGGCCGCCTGGCCGGTCGGTTCGGGCGCGCCAGCGCTGCTTCGGGCCCGCGGCCTTCGGTTGAGCCCGGGCCGCGATGCGCTGGAGTTGCACGACGTACAGCTCTGGCTCGCCGACAGCCGCCTGCGCGCCGGCACGTTGCGGCTGCAGCTCGATGACGCGGGCGTGAGTCGCCGGTTCGCGATGTTCGGGCCGCCCAACAGTCTGCCTTCGGCCGATCTGGCCACCGATGATGTGCACCACCGATTCACCTGGCACCGGCGCTGGGCGCTGCCGCTCATGGCGCCGCTCTGGGCGTTGCTCGGCGCGCTGCTGGGCGCGCGGCGCGGCGGCGTGGCCGCGGTGGTGCTCTCGGCCGGCGTGGTGGGCCTTGCCTACTGGCTGTTGCGGGTCGGCGAGCTGGCCGCGCGCGCCGGTTTTGGCTCGCCAGCGGTCGCTGCCTGGGCGCCAGCGGCGTTGTTGGCGCTGGGCGTCTTCTGGCTGCTGCGCCGCGCCTGACCGCCCCGATCAGCGCGGCGCTTCGCCGGCCCGTTCGCGCAGGCGCGACTCGTAGAGCGCCCGGCGTTCGGGATCGGCCTCGATGGCCCGCTCGATCGCCCGCCGGGCTGCGGCGACGTCGCCGTCGCGAAGGTGCAGCGCGGCCAGCGTGTCCCAGGCGGCGCCCAGGGTCGGGTCGATGGCCACCGCCCGCTCGGCCAGCTCGATGGCGCGTTGCCGCTGGCTGGGCTCGTCGCGCAGCAGCCAGGCCAGGTTGTTGAGCACCTGCGCATCGTCGGGCCGATGGGCCAGCGCCACCCGGTAGGCGGCTTCGGCCAAGGCCGGCGCGCCGGCGGCGGCGGCGATGTTGCCGAGCAGCGTCTGTGCGCCCGGATCATCAGGCCGTGCCGCGGCCAGGCCGCGGGCCTCGGTCAAGGCGTCGTCCAGATTGCCCGCCCGCGCCAACGCGGCCGCATGCGCCGCACGCACCTCATCGTCTTCAGGGAACCGCAGCCGCGCTTCGCCGAGCAACTCCGCCGCTTCGTCTTGGCGCCCCTGGCCCGCCATCAGCGCCGCCAGCGTCAGGAAGGGCATCGGCAGCGCGTCCGGCGACACCACCAAGACCTTCAGCGCGTCTTCGGCGGCGGCGTCGTGCCCCAACCGTGCATGCGCCGCCGCCAGCAGCGCAACGGCGCGGTCGTCGTTCGGATCGGCCGCCCGCGAGGCCTCCAGCGGCGCCAGGGCCTCTTCCGGGCGGTCGGCGTCGAGCAGCGCGCGCCCCAGATGCAGCTGCACCTTGGCGTCATCGGGCCGCTCGGCGGCGATCGCGCGCAGGAACGACAGTCGGTTGAAATCGGGCCCCGGCACCATCACCAGCTCGTGGTCGAGCGCCTCTTGAATCGCGCGTCCGTCGGCCAGCCAGCGCTCGCGCGACCGCTCGTCGAGCCGCGCGCCGTCGAGCACCAGCCGCGTGACCAGGACGGTCTCGTCAGCGTGGCGCTGCTCCTTGACCGACAGCGCGATCGCGCCGTCGCTCGAGAACGAGAGCGGCGCCCAGTCAAATCGATAGCCGGCCGGCGGTCGCAGGCGGATTCGGCGCTCGAAGATGCGCGGCGTGGCCGAGTCATCATCGCCGCCGAGCGCCGGCAG
>JAGQJJ010000575.1 GCA_020430675.1 Myxococcales bacterium | reverse complement strand
ACCCCTACACGCAGGCCCTCGTGTCCGCCGCGCCCGTCCCCGATCCGCGGATCGAGCGCACCCGCCAGCGGATCGTGCTCCAGGGCGAGGTGCCATCGCCGCTGTCGCCGCCGTCCGGCTGCCGCTTCCACACGCGCTGCCCGGCGCGCCGGCAGAACCCGCAGATCGCCCAGCGCTGCGCGAGCGAGGATCCGGCGCTCAAGGGCGAGAACCACCGCGTCGCTTGTCATCTCTATGACATCGATGAGCCGCGCAGCGTCGCGGCCTGAGCCAACCACAGCGATGCCACCCCGAAACACGGATGGCATCGATGGCATCCCGATCCCATCGCGGAGGCAAGACACCATGCCATGCATCCGGCGCGCCGCGCTGCTGGCCCTTTGCGGTCTGGCAGCGTTCGGCTGCGAGACCACGACCGACTCGCCGCTGCCTGACGTGGCGACGACCGACGCCGAGGCGGTCGACGCCGCGCCCGACGGCGGCCCGGCGGATGTGCAACGACCGGACGCCAACCGTCCCGATGCCATGCCGCATGACATGGCCTTTCCCGACGGTGCGCTCCCCGCCGATCGGGGCCCGCCACCGGACCTGGCCGTGAGCGAAGACGCCGGGCCGGTGGACGGCGCGCCGGTCGACGCCGCGAGCGACGGGCCGTTCCTCGACCCGCCGGCAGAGCAACCCGCGGCGCTGTTCGACGCCGACGGGGACGATCTCGACCGCGACCTGGCCGCCGTCGTCGCCGCCTACACGCAAGGTGCCGCCACTACGGCCGAAGCGAACGTTCTCGAGGCCGCCCGCGGCGAAGCCCAACGACGCCTGCGCGCCGAGGGCGCCAACGCCGCCGACCGCGTCGCCGCCGCCTGCGCCGACACGCCGCTCACCGCCACGTCGCGCATTCAGGTCTGCACCTACCTGCTCAGCGGCGTCGAGAGCGAGGCCAGCCTCGCGTGGCTCGCCGGCATGGCGCGCACGCCCCAGCCGGAGCCGGCGCCGGGCAGCCATCCCATGGTGCCCTCGGACGAGTGGCATGCGGCGAGCCTCGCGCTCGACGCGCTCGCGGCCCGCGGCCGGGCCGGCAGTCAGGCCGCGGCGACGCGCCTGCTCGACCTGACCGGCCAGGTCCACGAGACGCTGCGCCCGCTGGTGGTGCAGGGGGTCTACGACGCCCTGCCCCGCTTCCGCGCCCGGCCCGAGCTGCTGCGGCGGCTGCCGGCCGAGAGCCATTACCTCGTCTACGAGCTGCACTGAGGAGGCCCGCCATGAGACGCATCTTCCTGCTCGTGCTGCTCGTCGCCAGCTCGGCCCGCGCCGATTTGTGCCCGCCCTCACCCCAGGACTGGACCGCCTGGACGTGGATGAACGGCGAAGAGACCTGGGACCGCCTCTTCGCCGAGACCTGGTGCGGAAGGTACGACCCGAACACCGGCGCGTGGTCGGTGCCCGACAGCGATCGCCGCGATGGCATCATCCTGCACGTCAACACCGCGATGCCCTATGACGATGACTTCAACAACTGGTGGTCGCGGTTCGGCGCCGAAGTTCAGACCTGCGACCCCAATAGCTGGGGCACACGCTATTACAATGGCATGTGGTTCATGGACTACCTGGGCGACGTGCGGCAGAACCCGCCCATCCCGCACCAGCTCACGCCGGTCTATGTCTACGACGGCGTGCCCGTCCTGCACTGGCTCGTGGAGTTTGCAGGCATCGCTGAAGACGATGACATCCGCGCCGTGTGCCTCTACGACGAAGACGCGCCCGGCCTGGCCGATGGCATCACGCTCGCGTCGAACCGCGACGGCGCAGACACCTCGGTCTACTACCCATGGTTCTGGAACGTGACCCTGGTCGATCGCGCCGCCACCATCGCCCATGAGGCGCAACACGAGTACCGCGGCCACCTCGACGAGTCCGAATGCACCGCCCATGCCTCGTGTGATGACTCGTTCAACAACCCCGAAGCCAACGCCCAGACGGTACACATCTTCTTTCTCGCCCAGGCGATCGATGCCTTCGCGGTCAACGAAGAGGGCGAGCATGAGATCGTGCGCTACGCCGATGACACCTGCGGCTACCTGCCCCTGCTGCCCGAAGCCATCCGCGAGTCGACCCGCGCAAAGATCGAGCAGAAGCTGCTGCACCACTTCCGCGACGTGCCGCCCCCCACCGCCTGGCCCGCCGCCGCGCGGACGGTGACGACCAAGATCGCCGCCTACACCCCCGGCACCTACAACGAGCTGGACGTTGCCATCGGCTCGCGCTGGGACTGCCGCTACCCCTGCGACCCGTTGCAATATGACTACAACGCCTTCGGGGTCTTCGCCTGCGACGAGCACCTTCGCGCGCTCAATGTCCAGGTCAACGCCAACAACCGCGCCGCCTGCCAGGGCATTCTCAACCAGGTCGACCAGGGCGTCACGCCGGTGCAGCTCAAGCTGCTCGGCCAGCAGATGACCCAGGCCCGCGAGCCCTGCGTGCCCGGCGTCGACGACGAGGTGGTCGACGCGCACTGCGACATGCTGATCAACAACGCGGCCAACGTCACCGACATCGCCGCCAACTGGGGCATCGCCGATCAGGGCTATTTCTTCGACGCCCAGGCCGCCATCACCGCCTGCCAGCAGCGTTTCTGTCAGGCGCAGCCCTATGGTGTCTGGGAGCAGGACGCGGCCAACGCCTGCTATGAATGGGATGACGCCACCGGCTGCCTCGCGTTTGCCTGCGGTGATCTGGCCGCGGCCGGCCCCCGCGTCGAGCTCGACTACCTCAAGGCCGTCGCCTGCCGCGCCGACGTGCTCGCCGAAGGCTTCACCGATGCCTTCACCGACCAGACCGCCTGCGCCGAGCAATACGCCGACTGCGTGCTCGCGCGGCGCCACCTGGGCGACTGGCTGACCTACGTGGCGGGCGGCGATTGCTGGCATCAGCCGGACGACCTCTCGGTCTTCTCGGGCCCGGCGATCAAAGACCTGGGCACGCAGGACTACAACACGTTCATCAACGGCAGCGGCGGCGTCACCCCGCTCTCGGACGCCTGCCTCGTGCAGCACGCCGCCTGCAATGCCCAGCAGGGCCTCGTCTTCCGCTTCATCGGCCTGCGCGCCATGGACGAGATCCGCGAGGGCGAGCCCAACTGGAAACCCGACCTGCCCGATGTCTACGAGAGCCGCGTGCAACGCTATACCCGCCAGGTCTTCGAGGAGGTCGCCGACCTGGCCGATGCCTACCCGCGCCTCGAAAACACGCCGCTGCAAAGCCCCCGGGTGCATGCCTTGATGGCACCCGACGCGCGGGTCGCGCTCGCCCGTGGCATCGGCCATGACACCTGGTTCCGCATGATGGGCACCCAGGGCGTCGACGGCGTCTTTGCCCCGCGGCGCATCACCGCCTTCGCGCGCGGCGGCGAGCGCGACCCCTACGCGCCCGACGTCAGCGCCTATGCCGACCGCATCAACCGCCTCGAAGCGCTGCGCCTTCAGGCAGAGCAACTCGTCGCCGGCGCGCCGCCCGAAGCCTTCGGTCGGGCCAACGCCGCGCGCATCTACGACGGCCTGATGGCCATCGCCGACGCCCGCGACGAAGACCAGCTCGACCGCGCGCTGACCGCGCTGTCCGGGGCCCTCAACGCCAACTGATCAAGGCGGCGCATCGAAGTCCGGAGTCGGGTATGCTGCGACCCGGATCGCAAACGGAGCGCCCGCGATGGACCGACGCGACTTCATGAAGCTCACCGCCAGCGCCGCCGCTGTGACCGCAGCGCACCGCGCG
>JAGQJJ010000574.1 GCA_020430675.1 Myxococcales bacterium | reverse complement strand
CGGCGAGGGCATCAGCCGCGCCGGCGACGTGCTCGACCTGGCCGCCGCCGCCGACATCGTCGCCAAGTCGGGCGCCTGGTACAGCTACGGCGACGAGCGCATCGGCCAGGGCCGCGAGAACGCCAAGCAGTTCCTCAACGAGCATCCCGAGATGCTCGCCGACATCGAAAAGAAGGTGTTGGAGAAGAACGGCATCGTGCGCAAGACCGCGCCGGTTGAGGACGAGAACGCCTGAACGCGACGCGCGCATCGCGGCCCCGCGCGGCGGGGTCTTCGGCGATGCGCAACGCGATCAAGCTCACTGGTGGACCGCGAGGGTGGCTGTGTTATCTTGGCCGCCCATCGCCCAACGAATCAGAAGGCTGGCCATGGAAGACATCGTCTACGAAGAGCTCACCCACCACTTCGAGGGCGCCTTTGGCGCGCTTCGTCGTGACCTGGCGCGGCTCCGGTCGGGGCAGGCCAACGTCAACCTGCTCGACAACATCCGCGTCACGTATTACGGCGTGCCCACCCCGCTCAACCAGATGGCGGCGGTGCAGGTGCCCGAGCCCCGCATGATCACCATCAAGCCGTTCGACGCGACGCAGATCAAAGAGATCGAGCGGGCGATTCTCCAGTCGGATTTGGGCCTCAACCCCAACAACGACGGCAAGCTCATCCGGCTGTCGATCCCGCCGTTGACCGAAGAGCGCCGCAAGACCCTGGTCCGTCAGGCCAAGGAGCACGGCGAGAACGCCAAGGTCGCCGCCCGCAACTCGCGCCGCGACGCGATCAGCACGCTCAAGAAGTTCGAGGCCGACAAGGAGCTGAGCCAGGACCAGCTCCACCGGGCGATGGACCACGTCCAGAAGCTCACCGACGAGGCCACGAACAAGATCGACGAGATCGTGCGGGTCAAAGAGGCCGAATTGATGGAGGTCTGACGTCAGCGGGTCGCCCGCTGCCGCCCAGGAGCGCTGATGTACGCTGAGCGCCGCCGCGCCCTCATGGATCGGATGAAGGACGCGAGCGCGGTCTTTTTTGCCGCGCCCGAGACCATCCGCAACAACGATGTGCACCACGAGTACCGCCAGGACTCGGACTTCTTCTACCTGACCGGTTTTGAAGAGCCCGAGGCCGTGCTGGTGCTCGCACCCCATCGCGAGCCGGGTTCACAGGTGGCGCTCTTTCTGCGCACCCGCGACCCCGAGCGCGAGGTGTGGGACGGTGAGCGCCTCGGCGTCGAACGCGCCGCCGAAGCGCTCGGCGTGGACTGTGCCCACCCGATCGACGAGCTCTCGCTGCGGTTGTCCGAGTACCTCGTCGGCGCGCCGCGGCTCTATCACGCCTTCGGGCGTGAGGGCCGCCACGCCGACGATGGGGCGGTGCTCGCCGCGCTGACCGCGGCGCGGCGAGAGCGGCGCAAGGGCCATGACACCCCTGGCGACCTGCTCGACCCTGCCGGCCTGCTGCACGAGCAGCGGCTGCGCAAGGACGAGGCCTGCCTCGACGCCATGCGCCGCGCCGCCGCGCTCACCAACGAAGGCCACCGCGCCGCGATGGCGGTCACCGCGCCCGGCCGCCGCGAGTACGAGCTGCGCGCGGCGATGGAGTTCGAGTGGTCGACGCGCGGCGCGGGCCGCAACGCCTACCCGAGCATCGTCGGCAGCGGCCCCAACGCCTGCATCCTGCATTACCGCGCCGGCAGCCGCCCGCTCGGCGACGGCGAACTGGTGCTGGTCGACGCCGGCTGTGAGGTCGACTACCACGCCTGCGACGTCACCCGCACCTGGCCGGTCAGCGGCAAGTTCAGCGACGAACAGCGCGCGATCTACGAAGTCGTGCTCGAATCGCAGAAGGCGGCCATCGCGCTCTGCAAGCCGGGCTTCGACATCAACATCGTGCACGACCGCGCGGTGCGCACGCTGGTTGAGGGCCTGGTCAAGCTCGGCCTGCTCGAAGGCGAGGTCGAGGCGCTCATCAAAGAAGAGAAGTTCAAGCGCTTCTACATGCACCGCACCAGCCATTGGCTGGGCATGGACGTGCACGACGTGGGCGCCTATTACCTGCGCGGCACGCCGCGCCCGTTTGAGCCGGGCATGGTGCTCACGGTCGAGCCCGGTCTGTACGTCTCCCCGAGCGACACCGAAGTGGAGGCCCGCTGGCGCGGCATCGGCGTGCGCATCGAAGACGACGTGCTCATCACCGCCGGCGAGCCCGAGGTCCTGACCGCGGCCATCCCCAAAGAGGTCGCGGACGTCGAAGCCGCCGTCGGGCTGCGCGCCCAGGCATGACCCCGCAAGAGCGGTCGCGGGCCACCGCCCGGGCCGGGGTGAACATCGCCCTGGTCAAGTACTGGGGCAAGCGCGACGCCGCCGCCAACCTGCCCGCGGTCGGCAGCCTGTCGATGACCCTCGCCGAGCTGTACACCGAGACCACCGTGCGCTTCGACGCCGGGCTCGACGCCGACCACTTCGTGCTCGACGGCGTGCCCCGCGATGACGCGCGCGTCTTTCGCCTGCTCGATGGCATTCGCGCGCTGTCGGGCGAGACGCGGCGGGCCCAGGTCAGCAGCCAGAACCACGTGCCCACCGCCGCCGGCCTCGCCAGCTCGGCGAGCGGCACCGCCGCGCTTGCCGTCGCCGCCTGGGGCGCCACCGGCCGATCGCTGAAGGGCATCGAGCGCGACCCCGACTTCCTGGCGTTGGTGCGCCGCGGCTCTGGATCGGCTCCGCGCTCGTTGCTGCCGGGCCTGGTTGAACTGGATCGCGAGACCGGCGCCGTCGAAGGCATCGACCCGCTGACCGACTGGCCGCTGCGCATGATCGTCGCCCGGCTGGGCCAGGGCCCAAAGGCCGTCTCGTCGCGCGAGGGCATGGCCCGCACGGCGGCCACCAGCCCCTATTTTGCCGCTTGGGTTGCGTCGCACCCCGCCGATCTGGCCGCCGCGCGCCAGGCGATCGCCCTCCGCGACCTGCAGCGGCTGGGCGAGGTCATGGAGCGCTCGACCTGCCGCATGCACGCCTGCATGCTCGGCGCCGACCCGCCGCTGCGCTACTGGCGCGGCCGCACGCTGACGGTCACCGACGCCGTGCTCGACCTGCGCGCCCAGGGCATCGGCGCGTGGTACACCATGGACGCCGGCCCGCACGTCAAGGTGCTCTGCCACGCCGACGACGCCGCCGCGGTCATCGAAAGCCTCACCGCCTTCGTGCCGCCCGAAGACCTCATCGAATGCCGCCCCGGGCCCGGCGCGCACCTGGTCGAATGACGCGCGAGTTGGTGGTCCGGGCGCCGGGCAAGCTCATCCTTCTCGGGGAATACGCGGTGCTGCACGGCCACGCCGCGCTGGTTGTCGCCGTCGACCGCTACGCCGAATGCCGCGTTGACGTTGATGGGCCGCCCGGCGTGTTCGGCGGCGCGTACGGCGAGTTCCCCTTCATCGACGGCCGCCCCGCACCCGGAAATACGCTGCCCTTCGCCCGCGCTCTGCTGCACGCCCGCAAGCAACGCCAGCCCGCGGTCGCCTACCACCTCTCGACCGACGCGCTGCACGTCGCCGTGCCCGGCAACGCCGCCAAACTCGGCCTGGGCAGCAGCGCCGCCGCCACCGTCGCGCTCGCCGGCGCCGTGCTCGCGGTCCGCGGCGTCCCGCTCGACGCCCGCGCCCAGCGCCGCGTCTTCCGCTCGGCCCAGATCGCCCACCGCATGGTGCAAGGCAGCGGCAGCGGCGCCGACGTCGCCGCCAGCAGCCTCGGCGGCGCGCTGGCCTACCAGTGGTTCGACAACGG
>JAGQJJ010000573.1 GCA_020430675.1 Myxococcales bacterium | reverse complement strand
ATCCCTTCGGCCAGTCGCTCTGCGTGCCGGCCCGCGTCTGCATCGACGATGACGGCGATCACTTCGGCGCCGGCCGCGGCTGCGAAGACACCGACTGCGATGACGCCAACGCCGACATCTTCCCCGGCGCCGAAGAGGTCTGCGACGGCGTCGACAACGACTGCGACGAAGCCATCGACGAGGGCCTGCAGAACGCCTGCGGTGGCTGCGGCCCCCCGCCGGTCGAGGTCTGCAACGGCGTCGACGACGACTGCGACGCTCGCGTCGACGAAGGCACCCGCAACGCCTGCGGTCGCTGCGGGCCCGTGCCGCCCGAGGTCTGCGACACCGTCGACAACGACTGCGACGACCGCATCGACGAGGACGCCTGCGCCGATGTCTGCCCCGAAGGCGAGACGCGCCCGTGCTACCCCGGCGACGTGGCCACCCGCGGCGTGGGCCGCTGCGCCGATGGCAGCGAGCTGTGCGCCGGCGGCGATTGGCTGGCCTGCGCCGACGCGCGCCTGCCCGCCGAAGAGACCTGCGAGGGCACCGACGAAGACTGCGATGGCTTCGTCGATGAAGGCACCACCAACCGCTGCGGCACCTGCGGCCCCCCGCCGCTCGAAGTCTGCAACGAAGCCGACGATGACTGCGATGGCCGCATCGACGAAGGCATCACCACCGTGTGCGGCGGCTGCCTGCCGTGCGGTGAAGCCCTTGTCTTTCCTGGTGAATCCGGCGTGCGCGACCCCGCGCTGGCGCCCGCGCCCGACGGCGGCATCACCCTCGGCGCTGGCGCCGTGGCCTACGATGCCATCTGGATTCCCAACAGCGAAGAAGACACCTTCTCGCGCTTCAATACCCGCACCGGCCGCGAAGAGGGCCGCTACTTCATCGGCGAGAACCCCTCGCGCACCGCGGTCGACCTCAACGGCAACGCCTGGGTCGCCACCCGCGGCGATGGCTGGGCGATGCACGTCTTCTACAACCGCGCCGACTGCATCGACCGCGACGGCGACGGCGTCATCCGCACCTCGGTCGACCTCAACGGCGACGGTCGCATCACCGGCGGCGAGATGGTCGGCAGCGCCGAAGACCCGCTCGCCGACGAGTGCGTGCACTGCCGCATCCGCCTCGGCCGCCCCGACGAGTGGATCCGCGGCGTCGGCGTCGACGCCGACAACAACGTCTGGTTCGGCGGCTGGACCTCGCGCGCCATCTGGAAGGTCGACCCGAACACCTGCGAGATTCTGCTCGAACTGCCGTCCCGCGATCCCATCTACGGCCTGGTGATCGACGGCCAGGGCAACCTGTACACCTCGAACTACACCTATGACTGCCTGACCCACGTCGACACCCGCGCCGGCGAAGTGGTGCGCAACGTGTGCTACGGCGCCACGCGTTATGGCATCGCCGTCGACGAGCAGGGCCGCGTCTGGTATGGCACTACCGGCACCAACGTGCTCATGTTCGACCCACGCACCGACGAGTGGCGCAGCTTCCAGTCGCCCAACAACTTGGTGCGCTACACCGCTGGCCTGGTCGCCGACGGCCATGGCGGCATCTATGTCACCGGCTATGACAACGCCACCATCGCCCACCTCGACATCGCCACCGAGACCTGGACGAGCATCAACGTCGGCGGCGTGCCCGCCGGTCTGCCCCGCCAGAGCACGCCCCGCGGCGTCACGCTTGACATCGAAGGCAATGTCTGGGGCATCTGCCGCGAGTCTTCGGGCCTCATCAAGCTCACGCCCGACCTGACCGAGGTGCTCGACAGCGTGGCCATCGTCGGCGCGTTTGATCCCACGACCAGCACGCGCCCCTACAGCTACAGCGACAACACCGGCTTCCAGCTCTTTACCTTCACCGCCCGCGAGGGCCTCTGGCGCTATCCCTTCGACGCGGGCGCCCCGGTGCGCTTCGTGCGCGCTGTCTTCAACACCTCGACGCCCGAAGGTACCTCGATCAGCGTGCGCGCCCGCGCCGCCAACGACGAAGACACGCTGGCCCAGACCGATTACACCGAATGGGTCGAAGGCATCAACGAGCTGGACCTTGGCGACATGCCGGTGCCCTCGCGCTACCTCGAACTGCAATTCCGCCTGCACAGCGACTCGGCCGACGTGCGCCCGGTGCTGCGCGACGTGCAGGTCTTTTTTGTCGGCGCCGACTGCCGCGAAGAAGGCGCCGCCTGCCCCGAAGGCCAGGTCTGCGACCCGCGCACCGGCGGCTGCCGCGTGGTGCCGCGCGATTGCGCCGACGACCAGGTCTGCCGCGCCGGCGAGTATTGCGATGCCAATGGCATCTGCCGCGGCGGCTGCCGCCTCGCGCCCGATGACTGCCCCCTCGGCAGCCGCTGCAACCCCGATGACCGAAGCTGCGAGCGTCGGCAGGCCGAATGCGCTGTCGATGCCGAATGCCCCGCCGATCGTTACTGCGACCAGGGCTTCTGCGAGCCCGGCTGCCGCCTCGCCGAAGACGCCTGCCCGCCGCGCTTCACCTGCGACGCCGCCACGCGCCAATGCCAGCCCGCCGCGCCGGAATGCGGCATCGATGGCGACTGCGACGCCGACGAATACTGTGCCGATCAAGGCCTTTGCGCCCTTGGCTGCCGCCTTGAGGCCGACGCCTGCGACACCGTGCGCCTCACCGTCGATGGCTTTGTGCGCCCATGGCTCGTAACCCCGCTTCTGCCGATCAACGGCGGTGACATCGATACGAACCTGCTGGCCAATATCGCGCCCGAAGAGAGCGCGCTGCACTTCTCGGCCGGCCTGCCCGTGGGCGCGGCCGGCGAGCCGATCGCGCTGCTCGACTCGCCCACCGATGCCATCGCCA
Organism: Myxococcales bacterium; assembly: GCA_020430675.1. The sequence continues at coordinate 953 of JAGQJJ010000573.1, read as the reverse complement.
TCGGTCAGAGACTGCGCACCGTCTATGCCATGACCTGGATCGAGATGCCCGCCGCCGCCGACCTTGAGCTGGGCTTTGGCAGCTACGGCCCGATGAAAGCCTTCGTCGGCCCGCCCGACGGCCCGCTGGTCGAGATCTACCGCTCCGCCGTCAGCCGCGACAACGCGCCCGACACCGACCGCGTGCCGGTGCACCTCGAAGCCGGCCTCAACCGCATCATGGTCAAGGTCTACACCGACGGCTTCGGCCGCCCCGGCTTCCATGTGCGCCTGCACGGCGCCGACGCGCCCTACACCGACGCCAACGCCCGCGTGCGGGCCGAGATCTGCGACCCGCAATGGCATACCTGCGTGCCGCGCCCACCCGATTGCGATGCCTTCTTTGCCAGTGAAGAGACGTGCAATGGCATCGACGATGACTGCGATGGCATCACAGACGAAGACTTCGGCGGCGGCATGCCCTGCGCCGAGGGCGTCGGCGCCTGCCGGCGCGATGGCGTGATGGCCTGCGCCGCTGGCGGCGCGCTGCGCTGCTCGGTCGCCGCGGGCGCGCCGACCGACGAGACCTGCGATGGCCGCGACGAAGACTGCGACGGCCAGATCGACGAGGGCCTGGGCCTTGGCGACGCCTGCGCCGTCGGCGTCGGCCTGTGCCGCCGCGAGGCCACCAAGACGTGCGACGACTCCGGCGGTTTGCGGTGCGCCGTCTCGCCGGGCGAGCCCGCGGTCGAGACGTGCGATGGCCGTGACGAAGACTGCGACGGCCGCACCGACGAAGGCTTTGACATCGGCGCGTCCTGCGCCGCCGGCGTCGGCGCCTGCCAGGCGATGGGCACCAAGCGCTGCGCCCCGGACGGCGCGGCCACCCTGTGCGACGCGATGCCCGGCGCGCCCGGCGACGAAGCGTGCAACGGCCGCGACGACGACTGCGATGGCCGCGCCGACGAGGGCTGC
>JAGQJJ010000572.1 GCA_020430675.1 Myxococcales bacterium | reverse complement strand
CATGGCGTCGGACCCTGTCGGCGCGCCGGACTGAACCCATCGCGGCACCAGGCCGTCCGGGCCATGGCGTCGGACCCTGTCGGCGCGCCGGACTGAACCCATCGCGGCACCAGGCCATCCGGGCCATGGCGTCGGACCCCGTCGGCACGCCAAGCTGAACCCAACCGTATCCATCGCCGCGCCAGACCATCCTGGCCATGGCGTCGGACCCGTCGGCGCGCCAGGCTGAACCCAACCGCCGACGCCGCCCCTCGCGCCCCGCTTGCCCGCGGAACAAACGAACCACCGATTGCCCGGTCAGCTCCCCAAGGCCCGAACACAACGCGCGCTGAGTCCTCGAAGCCCAAAATTTGGCGGATGATGATTTTCATTTTCATTGACAGTAGACGCGAATCGCTTCGAAGTTCTGGGCTACAGGCGTGTGAAGCTTGAGCTGACGGGGATGGGGCGCCGATGGAAAGGATGTTCCGATGAACATGAAATGCTTTTGTTCCGCGCTCTTGGCGGTGGCAACGCTCTCGGGTGTCGCGTGGGCCGAGCCTTCGCCAGCGGAGTTGGACGCCAAGGTCGAGGCGTTGGCGAGCGAGGTGAACCGGCTGCGCGAGAGCTTGTCGGTGCCCGAAGAAGAGGGGCGCAAGTCGCAGTTCGGGTTGGGGCCGGCGGCTTCGCGGGTGTATGCGGCGAAGGGCCTGTCGATCGGCGGCTATGGCGAGTTCTACTTCGACCACGCCCTGGGCGACGCCGAGACGCGGGCGCCGCATGGGGGCGACATCTACCGGCTGGTCACCTACCTCGGCTACAAGTTCAACGACCATGTGCTGTTCAACGCCGAGGTCGAGTTCGAGCACGCTTCGACTGAGGGCAATCCGCAGAACGGTGAAGAGGGCGGGGTCAGCGTCGAGTTCCTCTATCTCGACCTGCTGATGCACGAGGCGGCCAACCTGCGCTTCGGGCTGATGCTGATGCCGATGGGCATCGTCAATGAGATGCACGAGCCGGTGACCTTCCGCGGCACGCTGCGGCCGCAGGTGGAGACGCGGGTGCTGCCCTCGACGTGGCGCGAGCCGGGGCTCGGGCTGTTCGGTGACCTGCCCGGCGGGCTGTCGTACAAGGTGTATCTGGTCAGCGGGCTGTCGGCGCGTGGGTTCGGCGAGAAGGGCATCCGCGGGGGTCGTCAAGGCGGCGGGCATTTTGTCTGGGAAGACAAGGCGGTCGTCGCGCGCCTCGATTGGCGGCTCGACGCGCTGCTCGATGTGGGCGCCAGCGTCTATTACGGCGGGGCGGATCAGGATCCCACCGAGGCGCTGGAGGTGGCGGCGCTGGTCTACGAGGCCCACGCGCAGCTTCGGCTGCACGGTTTCGAGCTGCGGGCGCTCTTTGCGGAAGATCGCGTCGACGGCGCGGCGAAGCTGAGCGATGTGGCCTCGGGCGCGGTGGTGCCCGAGGTGTCGCGCGGCTTCTACGCCGAGGCCAGCTATGACCTGGGGCCGCTGACGCCGTGGACCATCGGGCTGTCGCCGTTCGCCCGCGTCGAGCGCCTCGACCTGCAGGTGCAGGTGCCCGGCGGCTTCACGGTGGACGACGCGCAGAATGGTCTTCAGATCGTCGGCGGCCTGGAGTTCAAGCCGCACCCCGACGTGGTGATCAAGGCGGAGTATGCCCGATCGGCCACCGATGAAGACGGTCAGGAGGCGACGCAGGCCCTGCGTCTGGGCGGCGGCTTCATCTATTGACGATGCTGCCCCACGCCCCGGGCGGGCTCAGCGCAGCTTCGTCTCTTTGAAGAGCACGTGCTTGCGGGCCTTCTTGTCGTACTTCATCATTTCGAGCTTGCCCGTGCTCGTGCGCCGGTTCTTGGTGGTCGTGTAGAACACGCCCGTGCCGGCGGTGCTCTCCAACTTGATCTTGTCGCGCTTCGGCTTGGCCATCTCGCACTCTCCTGCGACAGCGTGGATCGATGATCGTCGGATCGAATCGAGCGCGGCAAGTTAGCGCAAGCCGCGGTGGAACGCCAGCGCTTGAAACAAAAAACGCCGTGCGCGCCGAGGCCGGTCGCGGGCTTGTCTGCGCGCGATTTAAGAGCTAGTGTCGCCGCGCAGTCATCACCAAGTGGGGGGATCGAGGGATGCACGATCTCTATGAAGGCATCGAGCTGAGCAAGGGGCAGACCGAGTGGATCTGCCGCGGCCTGTTGGATCTGGCCGCCGTCGACGGGATCCACGAGAACGAGTACGCCCTGATCGGCGAGTTCTACGCTTCGAGCGGCGGCGATCCGGGCGACCTGTCGTCGCTTGAGGGCAAGTTCGACCTGAAGGCCGCCGCGGCGGCGCTGAGCGCGGGCGGGGAGGCGGCGGTCGAGGCCTTCCTGATCTCGTGCTACCTGCTCATCTACGCCGATGGCAATCACTCCGATCCGGAGCGCAAGCGCATCGGCGAGTACGCTGACGCTTTTGGCATCAGCGCCGAGGGACTCTCAAAGCTGCACCTGAAGGCCCGGCTCTACCTCTTGGAGATGCTCGCGGCTGGCCTGCGCAACAAGGACGCCGTCCGCGAGGTCGCCGGCGCCGAACTCGGGCTCTCGGCGGACGAGATCGCCGGCTCGATGACCAAGGAGGACTGAGCGATGGGTTTCATGTCGCGCATCTACAATCTGTGGAAGGGCTTCCTCAGCATCTTCGTCGGCCGCATGGAAGAGAAGCACCCCGAGATCGCCTACGAGAACGCGATCAACGGGATGACCGAGAAGTACGCCAAGCTCAAGTCGGCCGCGGCCGGCCTCATCAAGCACCGCGCCAAGCTGGAGGCCAAGATCCAGAAGGCGTCGGCCGAGATGGAAGAGGTCACCGCCCAGATCCAGGTCGCCGTCGATGAGAAGGACGACGAGGTGGCAATGGTCCTGCTCGAAAAGCAGGAGGAGCTGGAGAAGGAGCTGTCGGACGCGCAGCGCGATCTGGCGCAGGCGGCGAAGGACGCCGACTCGGCCAAGGACTCGCTGCGCGCGGTGAAGGCCGAGATCGAGAAGCTCAAGCGCGAGCGCGACAAGGTCGTCGCCCAGATCAAGGACGCCGAGGCCCGCAAGCAGATCCAGGAGCAGCTCGACGGCCTGTCGGTCGACGATGAGGTCAAGGCGCTCGAAAACGTGCGCGAGTACGCCGACAAGGTGCGCGCCGAGGTGCAGATCGGCGACGAGCTGAAAGAAGACTCGCTCGAAGGCAAGCTGGCGGCGATCAAGGCCAAGACCGGCTCGGTCAAGGCCCGGGCGCGGCTCGAAGCGCTCAAGAAGGCGCGGGCCGGCGGCGCCACCGAGACCGAGGGCGAGGGCGGCAAGACCCTCTGAGCCCGGCCGCAGGCGTCGTCTGACGCCGTCCCACCCGATCATGAGGTGCGCCCATGAGCGTCGACCTGCCCCGCGCCGCCGATCTGCCCCGCTGGATGCAACGGCTGCGCGACCGCTACCTGCAGACCGAGACCGGCCAGTTCATCCTGCACGGCAACGTGCACGACGTGGTGATGTGCGGCGGCCGCGTCTGGAACATGCCGGCGTTCCTCGACGCGTTCTTCACGCCGAGCGGCAAGCTGGTGGCGCATTACGATCCGGGCCGGGGGCTGTGGTTCCCCGACAGCGACCACGGCGCCCGGGCGGCGGTCGCGCTCGTCGCCGGCGGCTTCGTCGCCGAGGCCAAGATCGCGCCCCGGGGCATCGACAAGACGCCGAAGAGCATGATGGCCCGGGCGCTCGACGAGCAGCTCGGCAACGAGCGCCAGCCCGAGATCGCGCTCGAGGCG
>JAGQJJ010000571.1 GCA_020430675.1 Myxococcales bacterium | reverse complement strand
GCCGTGCTCGCCGAGCGCGACATGCAGATGCATGTGCCCCGCCCGCGCTGGTGCACCGACAACGCGGCGATGATCGCGGGCGCCGCGGCCGCCGCGGCCGCCGAGCGCGCGGGTCACGGCCACCTCGCCGCCGACCGCCGCCTCAACGCGGTCGCTTCCTGGCGGCTGCATCGGGCATGAACGGCTTCCACGACCCGCGCCAGGTCTTGCGCGCCGCGGGCCTCTGGACGAAGAAGCAGTTCGGCCAGAACTTCCTGATCGACGCCTCGCTGCCCGATCGCATCGCCGCCGCGGGCGGCGCGGTGCACGACGACGTCGTCTTCGAGATCGGCGCCGGCCTCGGCACCCTGACCCGCGCCCTCGCCCCGCGCGTCGGCCGCCTGATCGCGCTCGAGCACGACCGCGACCTGATGCCCGTGCTGCGCGCTGAGCTGGCCGAGCACCCGCACGTCGAGGTGCGCGCCGGCAACGTGCTCGACACCGACTGGGTCGCCGAAGCCGAGGCCGCCGGCCGCCCGTTGGTGGTCTACGGCAACCTGCCCTACCACCTGAGCACCGACATCCTGCTCGGCCTGCTCGCCGCGCCCACGGCCTGGACGCGCGCCTGCTTCCTGCTGCAATACGAATTCGCCGTGCGCCTCGCCGCGCCGCCCGGCGAGCGCGAGACCAGCGCGCTCTCGGCCCACGCCGCGCTCACCGCGCTGTCGACGCTCATGTTCCCGGTGCCGGCGAGCAGCTTTCATCCCGCGCCCAAGGTTGAATCCGCGGTGCTGGTGATGGAGCGCCTGGCCGCGCCGCCGGTCGATGTCGGCGACCCCATCGCCTGGCGCCAGGTGGTGCGCGCGCTGTTCGCTCAGCGTCGAAAGATGGCCCGCAAGGCGCTCAAAGCGCTCACCCCCGAAGCCGAAGCCCTGCTCGCCGAAGCCGGCCTCGACGGCACGCGCCGCGGCGAGACCTTCACCCTCGCGGAGCTGGCCGCGCTTTCACGGGCCTTCAGCGCCCGGTCGCCGGCGGCACAACCCGCCCGTTCGGCCCGTCGGGACCGAGGATCAGCGCCGTGACCTGTTCGCCGGCCGCCCGTGCCGGCGCGCCCGGCGGCACCACGACCAGCGCGTCGGCCCCGGCGAGGCTGCTCAGCGCCCCGCTCGACTGACTGCGCTGCGGGTCGACATGCCAGCCATCGGCCGCCGATCGCACCGTGGCCCGCAGGTACTCTTGCCGGCTTCCACCTGCTGACAGCGGCGCGTCACAGATCGCCATCACCGGCTGCCGACAGACGCGCCAATGCCCCATCAACCGCAGCAGCGCCGGCCGCACGAACAGCTCGAACGTGACCAGCGCGCTGATCGGATTGCCGGGCAGCGCAAACGCGAAGCAATCGTCGATCTGCCCGAAGGCCAAGGGTTTTCCCGGTTTGATCGCCACCTTCCAGAACCCGAAGCGCTCGCCGCCCAGCGCCCGGAGCGCGTCGGTGACGTGGTCGAACTCGCCCACGCTCGCGCCGCCGGTCGTGATCAACGCATCGGCCCGCGCCGCCCGCCGCAAGCCGACCAGCGTCGCCTCGCGGTCATCGGGCAGCACCGGCAGCACCCGCGGGATCGCGCCGATCGCCGCCACCGCCGCCGCCAGGGCGATGCTATTGCCGTTGACCACCTGCCCCGGCCCCGGCTCGCCACCATCGACGTCGATCAGCTCGTCGCCGGTGCTGGTGATCGCGACCACCGGTGGCCGCACCACCGCCACCTGGCTGCGCCCCTGCGCCGCGAGCAGCGCCAGATCGCCCGGCAGGAGCGCCCGCCCGGCGGGCAGCACCGGATCACCGATCTGCACGTCGCTGCCCGCCCGCCGCACATGCTGTCCCGGCTTCGGCGCCTCGATGAACGTGGCCCGGTCTTCGAGTCGCGTGGTGTCTTCTTGCAGGATGATCGCGTCGGCCCCCGCGGGCACCGGCGCGCCGGTGAAGATGCGCGCGCAGGTGCCGCGCCGCAGCGGTCGATCGCCCGCGTCGCCGGCTGCGATCAGATCCACCACCGGCAAGCTCGTGCCCGCCTTTTGCACATCGGCCGCGCAGACCGCGTAGCCATCCATCGCCGAGTTGTCGAAGCCGGGCAGCCGCCGCCGCGCCACGATCGGCTCGGCCAGCACGCGACCGGCGGCCTCAAGCAGCGGCGCGCGCATCGGATCGAGCGGCGCGACGGTGGCCAGGATGCGGGCCAGCGCTTCATCGGCGGACAACATGAGCGACTCCCGGGTGCTGCTTTGCGTCAGGGTATCACCAGACGCTGCCCGGGTCGCAGCGCCGCCTTGCGATCCAACCCGTTGCGCTTGCGCAGCGCGCCCACCTCGACGCCATACCGCCGCGCGATCGACCACAGACTATCGCCTGAGCGCACCGTGTACTGCGTGCGGCCCCGGGCATCGGCCTTCGGGCGCCGCTTCGCCGCCTTGCCCCGCGGGCGCGGCGTCTGCCGGCGCGGCACCTTGAGCGACTGCCCGACGCTCAGGCCATCCTTCGGCCCCAGCCCGTTCTCCGCCCGCAGCGCCGCCACCGTCACCCCGTGCTTGCGCGCGATGGTCCACAGGTTCTCGCCGCGCTTCACCTCGTGCAGCACGCGCTGCACCGTCGGCGCGCGCTCGGCCTGCGCATGGGCCAGCGCGTTGGCCGCCGCCTCGCTGCCCGCCTCGACCTCGGTCACCATCGCCGGCTCGACCAGCACCGCCGACGCGCGATCGAACTGAGGCGGCACGTAGATTTGCAGCACCATGCCCCGCTGCACCGGCGCCATCGGGTCCAGCCCGTTCCACATCGCCAGATGGCCGGGCGCCACCTGGAAGAACGCCGCGACCTCATCAAGCGCCATCCGCTCGCGCACCGGGAAGTACACCCGCTCCCGCCCCGGCACCGCAAACCGCAGCTCGGGCGCCGTCACCACCAAGAGCTCGCTCGGCGCGGTGCTGCGCGCCTTCTCCGCCTTGGGCACCACCAAGACCTGCCCCGGCACCGCCTCGCTCTGCCCCAGCCCGTTCAGGCGCCGCAGCGTGCGCCGGCTCACCCCATAAGCCCGGGCGATGTCGCGCAGCCGCTCGCCGAAACGCACCCGGTGCTCGACAAAAACCCCCGGCTTCGCCCGCGCCGCGTCATCGAGCGCCGCGGTCAGCTTCGACGCCGCTTCCGTCGGCACCCGCAGCGGCCAGCCCACGCCATCCGGGGGCGTAAATCCGCGCCGCAGCGCCGGATTCAGCTCGACCAGCGCCGCGACCTCGACACCCGCGAGGCGCGCCAGATCGTGCAAATCGCGCCCGCCGGGCACCTCGACCTCGGCAAACGACCACGGCGGCTCGATCACCACCTCGGCAAAACCGAAGCGCGCCGGATCATGACCGATGACCATCGCCGCCATCGCCTTCGGCACATAGCGCGCCGCGTCGCCGGGCAGCGCGCCCGCCGCGGCCAGGCGCCAGAAATCATTGGTATTGGCCCGCTCGATGGCCCGCGCCACCGAGCCCACCCCGGCGTTATAGGCGGCGAGCACCAGCGGCCACGAGCCGAAGCGCGCGTACAGATCGGCAAAATGCGTCGCCGCCGCTTCGGTCGCGCGGATGGGATCCCGCCGCTCGTCGACCCAGTCATCAAACCGCAGCGCATACTCGCCCGCGGTGCTGCGCACGAACTGCCACTGGCCCACCGCCGCCGCCCGCGACACCGCGTCGGGGTTGAAGCCGCTCTCGATCATGCACACGTAGAGCAGCTCGCGCGGCACGCCATGGCGCTCCAGAATCGGCCCCAT
>JAGQJJ010000570.1 GCA_020430675.1 Myxococcales bacterium | reverse complement strand
GCGGCCGCCGCAGCGGCCTAGCTGCTCGAGCCGATCGGCGGGGAAGCAGCGGTAGCCCTCGAAGCTGATCTGCACCGCGTCGGGCGGCGGCGGCCGCAGCGTCGAGACCTCAAGCTCCTGCGCGTTGCCGCAGGCGTCTTCGACCCGCACGTACTGGTGGCGCACGCACCCATCAAGCACGATGCGCGCCGTCGGCACGATGTTCTCCACCTCGCCGTCGATCTGCGGCATGTCGCTGATGTTCTGCACCAGCGCCAGCACGTTCGGCTCGTTGACCTGGCAGCCCTCGGCGAGCGCATTGAGGCCCGCGCCCGCGAACTGCACCACCGGCACGGTCCGGTCGAGGTCGATCGTGACCTCGTCCGACGACTCGACGCCCGGCGCGTCGACCACCCGCGCGTTGACGCGGATGGGCCGGTCGCCGCCGTCGAGCACGGCAAACGCGGGCAGCGAGAACTCATCGGTTTCGACGGAGTTCTGGCCGGGGGGGAAGTCGTAGAGGATGGAGCCGACCTCGGCGCCATCGAAGAAGAACGTCAGCTCCAGCGTGCGGCCCGCGGGATCATCGAGCCGCAAGAGCAGGGGCACCGACCGTGGATCGGGCTGCACCTCGCCGCCGGCGATGCCGCCCGTGAACAGCTCGCCGCCGTTGTTGACGCAGACCCCCGGCGCCGGCTCGACGATCTGAACCAGATTCACGCCCCCGGCAAACGCTGCAAACGGCAGCGCAGACAACGCCACAGCAAGGCCCAACCTACGCATTTCGTGAGACCTCCCCGAACTCCGCCCACAGCCTAACCGGGTTGCCTGGACAGATCCAAGCCCCGAGCGCGTCGGTTGCTGCCGCCAAGGTTGAAACTCTGCACCGACATTCCTTAGCATCAGCGGCGCCATCTCTGGGGGGAGACCAATGCGGGCACTGTCTCGAGTGTGGACCGCCGCGCTGCTGTTTGTGGGGGTCTTGCTGGTCGCCGGTTGTGACGACGGCGACGGCGGCAACGTGGTCGGCGATACTGGCGCCGGCGGCATGGGCGGCATGGGTGACATGGGCGACACGGGCGGCCGCGTCGACCAGGGCGAACCCGACGAAGGCCTGCCCGACGAGGGCATGTGCGTTTGCGCCCGCGGGGTCTGCGATGCCAACGGGGACTGCGTCGACGCCTCGCCCTGCACGACCGATGTTGAATGCCTCGAAGGCAATATCTGCGAAGAGGGCGCCTGCGTGGCCGGCTGCACCAGCGATGAGAGCTGCGCGGCCGCCACGCCCGACCAGCCGTTCTGCATCGACGGCCGGTGCGGGGCCTGCCGGGGCGACGACGACTGTTTCGGCGCCGCCACCTGCGACGCGGCGACTGCGACCTGCGTCGAACCCGGCGCCTGCGACGACAGCCGCGAGTGCAACGCCGGCCGGCTCTGCGTCGACGGCGAATGCGCCGACCGGCCCGACTGCAACACCGAAGGCTGCCCCGATGGCTTCGCCTGCCTCGCGGGCGGAGAGTGCCGCCTCAACGATGGCGCGCGATGCGAGGACAACAGCGAGTGCGCGCTGGGGCAGACCTGCCTCGACAGCGCCCGGCCTTCGGTCTGCGGCTTCTGCCAGACCGACGACGACTGCCCCGGCACGCAGACCTGCACCTTCGACGACGACGGCAGCAGCAGGTGCACCGAGCCGGCGAGCTGCCGCGCCGATCTGGAGTGCCTTGGCGCTCGCATCTGCGACGGCGATGTCTGCGCGCAGCCCGAGTGCGATGACGACGCGCTCGAGCCCAATGACAGCGATGACGAGGCGCTGCCGCTCGCCGGCGGCCTGACCACCGGCCTCGTGAGCTGCAACGACGACTGGTACACGCTCGACCTCGACGCCGACACGCTGGTGACGGTGGTGCTGCGGCAGCGCGACCGCGGCGCCGACCTCGACCTGACGCTCTTGACCGCCGATGGCACGGTCATCGACCGCTCGGCGACGCCGGCCGCCACCGAAGCGGTGACCGCGGGCCCCTTCCCCGCCGGCCGCCCGATCCTGGTGCACGTCTCGCAAAACGGCGCGCCTTCGGTCGCCGAGTACACCCTCGAAGTGGCCTTCATCGGCGGCGCGCTCTGCGTCGACGACGCCCACGAAGCCGCCAGCGGTGACGACAGCGCCGAGACGGGCCGGCTGGTGCGGCGGCCGGGCGATGACGGCTTCGGCGGCGACCTCGGCGGCCGGCTCTGCCCCGGCGACGACGACTATATCTGCTTCCAGGTCAACGCCCGCGAGACCATCACCGTGCACGTCGAGGTCGTCGCCGGCGACCCGGCGATCATCGGCGAGCTCTATAACAACAACGGCGAGCTGGTGAACGACGGCGAGGGCCGGTGGACGCGCGGCGGCATGCCGACCGACATCTCGGCGCGCGGCGCGGCGGGCATCTACTGCCTGCGCCTGTACACCGAAGATGCCAACGGCGGCGGGTACGAGGTCTCGATCACCGCGGTCAGCCCGGCGGTCCGCTCGCTTTGCGGCCTGGCCACGCCGATGCCGCTGCCCAATGGCACCGGAACGGTCAACGCCGCGCTGCCCGATGAAGAGTCGGTGCTCTCGCCCCGCTGCGCGCGCACGCCGGCCGACGGCGGCGAGGCCATCTACACGGTCACCATCGACGACCCCGAAGGCGATGACTGCGCGCAGGATCCGTGCATCTTCCCGCCGGTCCTGCTCACCGCGCGACTCGAAGGCGAGCCCGCCGGCACGCTCGGCGACCCGGTCGTCAGCATTCGCGGCACCTGCGAAGACAGCAGCACCGAGATGGCCTGCGCCGATGACACGGTCGAGCCGCTCGACCCGCTCTTCCTGCGCACCGGGCCGGCCGTCGCGCGCACGCCCATCTATCTGCCAGGTGACTATTCGGTCATTGTTGATGGTACCGATCCGGGCGGCACACCCAGCTACCGGCTGCAGGTCAGCGCCGCGCAGCTCGCCGCCGCGCCGCGCAATGACACCTGCGGCGACGCGAGCCCGATCGCGCTGCGCAACGGGGTGGCCGAGGTCAGCGCCAACCTCGATCGCGCCCGCGACGATCTGCGCAGCTGCCTGGGCAGCGGCGGGCCCGATGCGCTCTGGCGCCTGGCGCTCGACTCGCCGGCCATGGTGCGTGTGCAGGCCGTCGCGCAGCCCGCCGAGTTTGCGGTCGGTGTCTACCTGACCGAAGCCTGCAATGGCGTGGGCCCGGTCGCTTGTGGCTTCGGGGTCGAGCAGCATCTGCCGGCCGGCGAATATTACCTGGTCGTCGACGGCGCCGACGCCAACGCGCGGGGTCGGGTGACCGCGCAGGTCACCGTCGAATACGACCCGTCGGCCCCCGCCAATGACACCTGCGACAACGCCGAGGCGTTGGCCGCGGGTGGCGGCGAAGTGCAGGGCGACACGCGATCGGCGGCCGATGATTATCGCCTGGTCGACGGCAACGCCTGCACCGGCCACAACACCCTGGGCGGCGACGTGGTCTACCGCCTGCCGGCCAACGCCGCCGGCCGGCTCTTTGTCGAAGCCACGCCCGTCGGCGGCTGGGACCTCGCGCTGACGGTCACCACCGGCTGCGCCGACCCGGCCCGCGACCGCATCGCGTGCAGCGACGGCGCGTTGGCCGAGGCGGTGGTCTTCGACGCGCCGGGCCGCGATGCCTTTGTCATCATCGATGGCTCGAACGGCGAGGCCGGCCCCTATCAACTGCGGTGGGGCCCGGCCGAATGCGCCGGTGACTTCGACTGCGCGCAGGGCGAACACTGCGTCGACTTCATCTGCGCCGGAGACTGACCA
>JAGQJJ010000569.1 GCA_020430675.1 Myxococcales bacterium | reverse complement strand
GACCGGGCCTCGTGGATTGGCGAGTACCGCCGCGGGCGCGACATCATCAACGAGATTCTGGCCGAGGTGACGACCTACCTGCGCGACCTCGACAACCGCCCGGCGGTGAACGAGATGACCGATATTCAGGCGCGCCTCGACCCGGTGGTCGACGACCTGACCGCGCTCGTCGACCGCGGCTTCGAAGACGAGGGCATGGGCGGCCTGACCGACGAAGACTACCTGTACGCCCTGATCCGGCTGCGCGACGTGGCCCGCATCAGCACCGGCGCTGGCAACGCGGGCGTGTATGTGCGGGTCTACCAGTTCTCGATGATGCAGGTCGTGCGCTGGATGACCCACTTCTCGCTGACCACCGCGCGCGAGTTCCTGGCGGTCAACCTGCCGCTCTTCGACGTCGGCTTCCGCAGCATCGAAGACGGCGTGAGCATGCTCGACGACCGCGAGATTCAGGCGGTCATCGACCTGTACGGCAGCGAAGGCCGGGCCTTGTGCCCCATCATCGGCACCTACCACTGCTGGTTCATTCGCGATGAGGGCCAGAACGACGGCGACCGCACCTACCCGGTCGACCTGGTGCCCGACGTCTGCTGGGATCTGCTGCTGCAGCCGGGCCAGTGGGCCGGCGCGCCGGCCGATCCGATCGACCCGCAGTGCCGCTGGTTCGGCGACGATCTGGGTCGCCCGCAGTAAAGCGCCGCCGCATCAGGGTTTTCCCGCCCGCGGGCAACCGCCGCGCCCGCCTGAGCATCTCACGCCTCATGGGTCAGTACCGCCGGCGGCTGCTGCTCTACTGCGCAGCCCACGACCGCACCTTCGAGCGCGTCACCGCGCGCGGCCAGACCGTATGGCAGGGCAAGTGCATCCAATGCCGGCGCAAGGTGACCATCGGCCTCGACGGATCTCCCGGCTGCGGTACCACGCTGGAGCACATCGTGCCGCGCACCCATGGCGGTACCAATGACGTCGAGAACCTGGCCATCTCATGCGCCCGCTGCAACAGCCAGAAGGGGCGCAAGCTCGACATTCGCCGGCTTGACGATCCGAAGTTGCAAGCGAAGATCGAGTTCCTGCGCCAGACGCGCTCGGATCGGCGTCGGGACCCGCCCGCAGACCTCATCCTGCCGAAGATGATCACGCCTTATTGAACGGCGGGATTACAGATCGTGGCGGAACGAGATGATCAGCGCGTGCGCCGCGCCGCTGGCGGTATAGCCGCCCACCGGATCGGCCTCGCCATTGGCCTTGTCGACCCGCTGCTCGGCCAGCAACGCGGTCTGCCACGAAATGTCGAGGGAGAGCGGGCTGTCGTGCACCTCCATCGGGTCGGCGAAGGTCACGCCGAGCCCGAAGGCGAGCACATGCGCGTCGTTGTCGATGTAATTGTTCGTCTGCGTGGGCACCGGCGCCGGCGTCGGCCGCCAGGTATAGCCGGCGCGCAGCGTCAGCCATGAGAGCGTCTGGTGCTCGACGCCGACGTGCACTTCGGTCACGTCGCGATAGGCCAGCTCGACCGGCGCGCCGCTGCCGATGTCGAAGCGGTCTTCCAGCCCCAGGCCGTCGAGCAGCGTGCCTTCGAGGTTGATGGCGATCTGCGGCGTCGGGTCGGGCGCCTCGCTCCAGAACACCCGCGCCACGTCGACAGCGATGCGCAGATCGGCCGGCGCGATGCGGTACGCGCCGCCGAAGTTGACCGTCGCCGGGGTGAACAGCACGTTGCCGCGCAGATCGAGGTCGAGCGACACCAGGTCGTCGATCAAGATGCGGCTGGGCAGCGCGTAGGTCAGCCGGATGGCACCGCGCCAGGTGAGGCCGAAGCTCAGGTCATCCATCGGATCGACGCGCAGCCCGGCGGTGGGCGAGGCCACCAGCGGCACATCGACGCCGATCGCCTGGCTGGTCACGCGGCGGTTGGCCAGCTCGATCTCGAGGTCAAGGCCGCCTTCGAGCGCGGCGAGCACCTGCACCCCGCCGCCGACGCTGAGCCAGTCGGTGATGCGCCCCGCCAGCGCCGCCAGCACCACAAACTTGTCGGGCAGGTTCTGGTACCGCGTGAACTGCGGCACCACCGGGTCGATCACCTCGCCGCGCGCCAGATTGGCGGTGGGCACATACGCCGCGAAGCCGATCGCCAGGCGGTCGCTGATGCCGCCGCCCAACGGGAAGGCGGCGCCGATCATGAAGCCGGCGAAGTCCTCGGGCTCGTGCGGCGCGATCGTCTCGGGCCGATCGAACTGCACGTCAAAGCGCGGAAAGGTCGCCAGGAAGCCGGCGCCAGCGGTGACGTGGCGTCGCCGGGTGAGGCCGGCGGGGTTGTAGAACACCGCGCTGAAGTCGTCCGAGACCGCGACCTGGGCGTTGCCCATGCCCACGCCGCGGGCATCGAAGCCGTAGATCTCGATGGGGCTGGCGTGCGCGACACCGGCCACGAGCAGGAGCGCAGCGACGAGGGTGGCTCTCACGGCGCCTCCAGCGAGTCGGGATCGCAGCCGTCGGCCACCGCCCGCACGATGCCCAAAAGCTCGTCGAGCCCGCCCGAGTCGACCAGCAGCAGAAGCTCGGGCAGCACCTGTCGCGCGGTCGACTCGTCGAGCGCCACCAGCAGCAGCGTGGTCAGCGTCGCGCGCAGCTCGTCATCATCGGCGATGTGCCGCAACACCGTGAGCACCGGGTCGAGCGCCTGATCGACCTGCGGATCGTCGGCCAGCGCGCCCAGGCTGCCCAGCGCCGCGTTGATGTCGATCGCCTGTCCGGTGAACAGGGCGTGCAGCGCCCAGGTGAAGACCGGGTCGCGCGGCAGCGGCTCGGCGGTCGGCGGCAGGCTGGCGCAGCGCTGCACGCCATAGACATCGCAGCAGACCAGATCGGCCATCGCTGGCAGCAGCGGTCGATCGGGCGAGAGCAACCCATCAAGATCATTGAGGAGCGTTGAGATGGGCGGTTCGCCGAGTGGCAGGAGGTCAATGCCCGAGAGCGGCTCGATGATGTCGCCGGCCACCGAGAAGCCGGGCCGGATCAAGCTGCCGAGGATGTTGCAGACCAGCGTGGTGAAGCCATCGCGGTCGAGCACATCGCCGGCGCTGAGCAGCTGCTGCACCAGATCGAGCGCGAGGATCTCGCCCAGGTCGGCCAACAGGCGCGGCAGCTCGGGCGCGGTGAGCGCGGCGTCGAGCGCAGCGAAGAGCGTGCCGCCGTTGCATTGCGCCAGCAGGCGCCGCAGCTCGGCGAGCTCGGCGGATCGGAACGTGCCGCCGTTCTCGCCGACCACCCAGCCCATCAGATCGCGCAACAGCGGGCCCAGCTCGGCGATGGTCGGGTGCTCGGTCAGGTCGAGCAGCGCGCGGAGCTGGTCGCCGTCCAGGTCGCGCAGCAGCCGCAGCAGCGCGTCGACCACCGCCGAGACCTGGGCGTCGGTCAGCCGCTCGCTCAACAGCGCGCGCAGGCCGGGCAGGCGACCGTCTTCGATCAGGCCAAACGTCGTCGGCGCCAGGTCGGGCAGCGGCGGACACGAGACGGCGCGCCCCGCGTCGGGCGCGAGCGGCGCCTGGGCGGCGTCTTCCACCCCACAGCCCACGGCGACCAAAGCGACCGCCAAGGCGAGGGTGGGCAATCTTCGCGCGCTCAACGACACAACCGCTCCAACGAGACCGCGTCATGGCACTTCAAGCAGCCTCGGCGGTTCTGGTCAAGCGCCCTCGCGCAAGAGAAGCCTGCGCCGTGCGGGGAAGCGCGCAGCGCCGCGGTCGCGGTGGTGCTGTGGCAGACGACGCAGTCCTCTTCGCGGTGGCAGCTCACG
>JAGQJJ010000568.1 GCA_020430675.1 Myxococcales bacterium | reverse complement strand
TGCCGATCTGGGCCACTCCGCCCTGCCCTTTGAAGCCCCGCCCCTGCACGCGCTCGCCGCCGAGGTCTACGACGCCCGAACCGCCTCGGGCGCGGTCTGGCGCTCCCTCGTCATGCCCGGCTGGGGCCAGCTGCACGCCGGCCATACCGGCCGCGGCGCCGCCTACATGACCCTCTTCCTCGGCCTCGCTGGCGCCGCCGCCACTTCGGCGGTGCTGGCCAACGACGCCTCCGGCAGCGCCGCCGACGCCCATGACCAGCGGGCGATCACCTTCGCGGTCGGCGCCGCCCTGACCTGGTTCGCCGCGCTGGTCGACACGGGCGTCACCGCCAAGGACCACATCGTCCTGCACCCCGAACCGCTCGGCGCCGCGCCGTGACGCCGCTTCGCCGGCCGCCGCCGGCGCGCCCCCGCTCCGGAGAATGCCCTTGCGCCTGATGATGACGTTGGCCGCCCTGCTCACCGCGCCCTCCGCGCTGGCCGCCGACCCGGCGCCCATTCGCTACGTACTGCGCTTCCCCGCCGCCGCGACGCACTACGTCGAGGTCGAAGCCACCCTGCCCACCGACGACCGCCCGCAACTTGAGGTGATGATGCCCGTCTGGACGCCGGGCTCGTACCTCGTACGCGAATACGCCCGCAACGTCGAAGACGTGCAGGCGCTCGGCGCCACCGGCCAGGCGCTGCCGGTCAGCAAGGTGCGCAAGAACCGCTGGCGCATCGACCAGACCGGCGGCACCGACGCGATCACGCTGCGGTACCGCGTCTACGGCCGCGAGATGTCGGTGCGCACCAACTGGATCGAACGCGACTTCGCCCTGCTCAACGGCGCCGCCACCTTCATGACCTTCACCGGCGACGCCATGCGGCGCCCGCACGAGGTCACCCTCGAGCCCGCGGCCGGCTGGAGGGCGGTCTACACCGCGCTGCCCGCGCACCCCGACGGGGCCCAGGCCCATTACCGCGCCCCCGACTTCGACACCCTGGTCGACGCGCCCATCCTCGCCGGCGCGCCCGACGTGCAGCCCTTCGAGGTCAGCGGCAAGGTGCACCAGCTCATCACCGAAGGCGGCGGCGACGTCTGGGACAACGCCAAGGCCGCCGCCGACGTCGCCCGCATCGTCGAAGCGGCGCGCGCCTTCTGGGGCGACCTGCCCTACGACCGCTACCAGTTCATGAACCTGCTCGTCGGCCAGCGCGGCGGCCTCGAACACCGCGCCTCGACCGTGATCATGGGCGACCGCTTCGCCCAGCGCGTGCGCAAGGACGAGCTCGATTGGCTGCACCTCGTCTGCCACGAGCACTTCCACGCCTGGAACGTCAAACGCCTGCGCCCCGCCGAGCTGGGCCCCTTCGACTACGAACTCGAAAACCACACCCGCAGCCTGTGGATCGCCGAAGGCATCACCGCCTACTACGACGCGCTGCTCGTGCGCCGCGCCGGCCTCTCGACCCGCGCCGAATACCTCGAAGCCCTCTCGACCCGCATCGCCAACGTGCAATTTGCGCCCGGCCGCCTGGTGCGCAGCCTGGAAGAAGCCTCGTTCGACGCCTGGATCAAGCACTACCGGCCCGACGAGAACTCCGCCAACACCACGATCAGCTACTACGACAAAGGCGCCGCGGTCGCCTTCCTGCTCGACGCCCGCATCCGCGAGCTCACCCGCGGCACCCGCAGCCTCGATGACGTCATGCGCGCCGCCTACGCGCGCTTTTCGGGCGATCGGGGCTACCTCACCGACGAGTTCTACGGCGTCGCCGCCCAGGTCGCCGGCGCCGAGATCGGCCCGTGGATTCAGCGCGCCGCCGGTCAGGTCGGCGAGCTGGACTACGCGCCGGCGCTCGCCTGGTATGGACTGCGCTTCAAGACCGTGCCGCCCGATGAGAACCCCACCGGCTGGCTGGGCGTGCACACCGGCCTCAGCGACGGGCGGCTGGTCATCCGCAGCGTCATCCGCGGCACCCCCGCCGAGCAGGCTGGCATCTCGGTTGATGACGAACTGGTCGCCCTTGATGGCTATCGCATCGACCCCAACGACCTCGCCGACCGCCTCAAGCGCTACCGCCCAGGCACGCAGATCACCGCCCTCATGGCGCGCCGTCAGCGCCTCATCGAGCTGCCCGTCATCCTCGGGACGCGGCCGCCCGAAGCCTGGAACCTCGAGATCGACCCCCGCGCCACCTCGGCCCAAAAGGCGCGTCTCGACGCCTGGCTGGGCCCTGACAAGGCCCCGACACCAACAACACGCAAAAAATGACCGGAGTCGGTGGAATAAAGGTCGAACTTCGCCGCGAACACTGGTAAAAGGCCGCGAGTTTTGCCCGGGAGTCCCGGAACCACCCATGACGTTCGGAGGTTGCATGAACCGCTACGTCAAGACGCTCATCGCCGCGGCGGGTTGCGCTGCGCTCTTTGCTTCCCCCGCGATGGCCGGTCGTCGGACCGCGCTGGCTGGCAACCAGCTCATCACGGACAAGGACGACACCTTCATCTTCCCGCAGCTGCTGCTCAAGTATCGCAACCTCATCGGTTTCGATTACGGCGGCAGCTCGGACCAGGGCAGCGGCATGCTGCTGCTCGGCAGCCAGACCTTTGGCTTCGGCATCCTGGTCAACCGCACCGACGTCAACGGTGGCTTCCTCGGTGAGAACGCGACCAACCTGCTCGCGCACCACATGCGCGACTACGAGGTCGGCAACCTGGGCGCGCCCGCCTCGCCGCTCAACAGCAACGGCAACGGCGTCGGCATCGGGCCCTTCCTCGACCCGAAGACCATGGTCGACGTCCTGCTCGCCATGGACCTCGGCAGCAGCCTGCTCGGCTTCCGCCTCGGCTTCGGCCAGGGCCTGCAGTTCCAGGACATCAACGGCAACGACTCGACCAACAGCCTCGTCAGCCTCAAGCTGAGCGGCGGTCTGAGCTTCGGCCGCAACATGGACCTGGCGGCCGACCTCGTCTTCGCTTCGTCCGAGAACACCGATGTGCAGACCGGCGCGCTGTTTGGCCTCAACGCCAACCTGCGCGGCTTCTCGCCGATGGGCGACAAGATCGACCTGGGCTACCTGGCTCAGCTCTCGTTCGCCAACCAGTCGCTGACCTCGGAGGGCGGTGACAAGCCCGCCGACACCCGCCTCGACCTCATCCTGATGGGTGGCGCCGGCCCGGTCTACCACCTCAACAAGATGAACAGCACGATCGCCGCCTACGGCATCCTGGCGATCGCCTACACCAGCCGCGACCCGAACACCGAGGCCGATGACAACGAGACCACCGCGCTCCAGGTCATCCTGCCCGGCGTCCGCATGTCGTACGAGCTGTACCTGACCGAGTGGCTCGCCTTCCGCACCGGCATGGAATACACCTTCGTGTTCGACAACCGGACCGAGGCCGCCGGCGACAACACCTTCCAGGAGCGCAAGGGCGACTTCGGCTGGAACGCCGGCATCGGCCTGGTCTTCGAAGACTTCAAGCTCGACGCCGCCTTCTCGCACAGCTGGATCACCGCCGGCCCCGACTTCCTCGGCGGCGACGGCAACATGTTCACCATCGTGTCGGCGAGCTACAGCTTCTAAGCCACGCCCGCGTGAACGAACGACGCCCCGGCTCGCCGGGGCGTTTGTTTTTCGAAGCCCCGCGCCACCGCCACAGCGACAATGCCCCGATGGGTCGGGGCATCGCTCCCTTGAACGGCCCCCCGCTACGCCATCAGCACCGCCGTCTCTGGCCCGGCCAGGGCGGCCATGCGGTGTGCAAGCCCCTCCCCGGATCCGGCGGCGATAGCTAGGCTGCCAGCCGAGG
>JAGQJJ010000056.1 GCA_020430675.1 Myxococcales bacterium | reverse complement strand
CGGTCGAGGGCGGGCGGGTCGACCGACCAGGCTCGCACCGCGTCGACGCGGGCTCGGGCGCCTTCGGGTGCGGTGGCCAGCGCGAGCACCGCGGCGCCCTCGGCGGGTCGTCCCGGAACGCCCGCGCGGCGCAGCTCGGCGGCGGTGACCGGGTAATCGGCCGCGTCGGCGCCCCCGGCCAGCGCGTGGGTGGCATCGCCTTCATGCAATGCCCAGAGCGCCTCGGCCAGCGCGTGGCCGGTGGCGGCGCCACGCGAGAAGAAGGCGCCGTTGGGCCCGCCGATGCCCTCCAGGATGCTGCCATGGCAGAGCGTGAAGTTGTGCATGAGCTGAAAGGTGAACAGCGGGCTCACCGCGCGCAGGCCACGTTGGCCCAGGCGGTCGATCGCAAAGCCCTCGGGGCTGGCGCTGGCGGCGAGCAGGCGTTCGAGGGCCGCGAGATCGCCGGTCGATGGCCCGACGCCAAAAAAGCAGGCCGCGGCGGCGCGGATCTCGGGTGACCAGCCGGCCTGGTCGACGGCGGTGTGGAGGGCGAGCGAGGCGAGCAAGGCGCTGCGCGACATCATCATGCGCGCTCGAGCTTCGGCCTGCTCACGCGCCGGCGGCAGTCGCATGTCACCCGTGACCCGGCCCGCGGCGACGATGAACGCGGGCTTCACGCGACGCTCCGGGCGAAGACCAGGCTGCAATTGGCGCCGCCGAACGCAAAGGCGTTGACCAGCGCCGCGCGCACCGGGCGCTCGATGGCCGCGCCCATCACATGCGGCAGTGCGCAGTCGGGGTCGGGGCGCTCAAGGCCGGCGGTGGGCAGGCAGGTGCCGCTGGTGACCGCTTCGAGGGCGCAAAGCGCGCCGATGGCGCCGGCGCCGGCGATCCAATGGCCTACAGCGCCCTTGACCGCGCCAACCGCCGCGCCGGTGAGGTCATCGCCGAGCACCCGGCGCAGCGCGGCGGCCTCGATGGCGTCGTTGAGCGGCGTCGAAGTGCCATGGGCCTGCACATAATCGATCGCAGGATCGCCGGCCGCTGCGAGGGCGCCGCGCATGGCGGCTTCGGCGCCGCGGCCCGATGGATCGGGCGCGGTCAGGTGATGAGCGTCGAGCGTGCGCGCGTGCCCCACGAGCGCGACCGGCAGCGCGCCGGGCTGCCGGGACAACACCAGCATCGCCGCGCCCTCGCCGACCACGAAGCCATCGCGACGCAGGTCGAACGGGCACGAGAGCCCCCGCGCCGAGAGCGCACGCAGGCGGCCGAAGCCGACGAGCATCAGCGGGTCGATATCAGCGCCGACGCCGCCGCAGAGCGCCAGGTCGCAGACGCCCTGCTCGATGGCGCGCGCCGCCTCGGCGATGGCCACGCTGCCCGAAGCGCAGGCCAGCGAATACGTGCGCACCGGCCCGCGAGCGCCGATGCGGCCAGCGAGCGCCGAAGCGACCGCGGCGGGCGAGACGGCGGCGGCGTCGATGCGATCGGCCAGCGCCGGTGCGTCGCGGCCGAAGGCGGCGTGATCGAAGTGTTTTCCGCCGGCGAGGCGCGTGAGGCGCACCAGCGTCGCCAGCGTCGAGCGGCCCGACTCGGCGCCGATGAAGACGCCCAGGCGCCCAGGCGGCCCAAGGTCGAGCCCGGCGATGGCCTCGTCGGTGGCGCACAAGGCCAGCGCCAGGCGGCGGTCAGCGGTCTCTCGGAAGTCGGCCGGCACCGCAGCCGCCGCGGTCGACGGGAAGCCCTGCACATCAAAGCCGGTGACCGGCGCGAACGCCGCGAGCCCTCTCGCCAAAGCTTCGCAGCTGGCCGACCACGTGCCGCCGAGCGGCGTGATCGCGCCGCGGCCGACGACGTGCACCGCGATCACTCGCCGCCGTCCAGCCCACCATCCAGCCCACCGTGCAGCCAGATCGCGAGGCGCTCGGCGCGGCGGGCGAGCAGGGTGGGGTGGGTGACCCGCACGAATGCAAACGGCAGAACGGCTTGGGCGACCGCCTCGCCCTCGCAGGTGGCGGCGGCTTCGACCCGGGCGCCGTCTTCGTTGACGCGCAGTGCGCGCGCGGTGAGGTCGAGCTTGTCGCCGGGCCCGACCGGGCGCCGGAAGCGCACGCGGTCGGCCATGCTCAGCGCCGCGTGCAGCCCCTCGACGCCGCGGCTGCGCATCGTCGCTTCGGCCAGCACACCGCCCAGGTTGGCCATGGCTTCGAGCACCAGCGCGCCGGGCATGACCGGGCGGCCGGGGAAGTGGTCGGCGAACACGTCATCCGAGAGCGAGATGCACTTCACGCCCGCCGCGCGCTCGGGCGGTTCGAGCGCGGTGATGCGGTCGAGCAGGACGTAACGCACCGGTCAGCTCGCCGTGATGTCGTCCGCCAGCGGCCAGGGCGCGGCTTCGGGGGCCAGCACTTCGAGGGGTTGCACCGGGTGGCCGGCAGCGACCGCGCGGCAGACCGAGAGCGCCTCGGGGCTGCGCAGCGGCAGGTCGGCCATCTCTTGCAGCGTCAGGAAGCGCGCGCCGAGGGTGTCATCGTTGGGTTCGTTGCGCGGCTCTTCGTCGCCGAGCGGGCAGCCGGTGAAAAAGACGCGCAACCGCGTGCCTTTGGCCCGTGGCCCGAACTCGATGCGCAGCACGCCTTCGACGGCGATCTCGATGCCCGCCTCTTCGCGCGTCTCGCGGCGCGCGGCAGCGTGCAGCGTCTCGCCGAGGTGCACGCGACCCGCTGGCAGGTACCAGGTGCCATCGCGCTCGTGCACCAGCAGGAAGCGGTCATCGCGCCGCACGACGGTGTAGACGAAGATCCAGGTCGGGATGGCTTGCCGAGGCATCGAGGCTCCATTCGCACGCCGCCCGATCGCAGGTCGGCGCTCGGCGGGCGCATCTTATGTCTCTCGCCGTCCCCAGCGCGATGACCGGCGTGGCACGCGACCCGGCGCGCGATCGCAGGCCTTTTCGGCAGGGGCTGCCAAGGTGCCCGATCGACCCTTGGGGGTCAAGCGCCGCCCGCGGGCGTCATGGGCATGCGGACAGGTACCCGTTGCGGGGTCGCAGCGGGTCCGATAAACAAGAGGCTCGGCTTCTGTACCGTCAGGGGCCCCGCACGCAGCGAGGAGCGATTGAGCGACGCGGTCGACAAACTCGGCGCCTGGGAAGATCGTCCGCAACGTGTCTTGGGCGTTGACATCACGTCGGCTCCCATCGACAGCAAAGCCGCCTTTGTGCTCACCCGAATCGACGGCCTCGCCACCGTGACCGACCTTTGCGCGATGAGCGGTCTGGGCCAGCGCGAGACGCTGGAGATGCTGCTCCAACTCATCGAGAGCGGGCTCATCACCGTCGAGGCCGCCGAGGGCGAGCGGCGCATGGTCCGCCTCAGTCAGCGCACCCGCACCAAGCCGCCTTCGACCGCGCCCGAGCGCACCGCGGTCGCCGACTTTCACGGCGTCTCGCCGGCCGATGTGGCGGTGCTCGAAAAGTACGGCGCCGTCGGGCGGGTGCCCGGCCGGCCCTTCCGTCAGCCCGGCGAGGGGCGCTACGGCCAGTTCGAGTTCGATCGGCGGCGGCTCTTGCAGCCGTCGGCGCTCACGCTCGATCAGAAGCGCGAGATTCTGTTCCTCAGCGAGTTGATGGAGCAGCTCGATCACTTCGAGTTCTTTGGCGTCGAGCCCACGGCGGATCGCAAGGCGATCAAGAAGGCCTACTTCGAGTTCTCGAAGCGGTTTCACCCCGACACCGTCTTTCGCAAGGAGGTCGGTGAGTTTCGGCCGGTCATCGAGCGCATCTTCAAGTATGGCACCGAGGTCTACGAGGCGCTGACGCGCGATGAGACGTTGCGCGAGACCTATGCCCGAGCGGTGAAGGCGCGCGATGACAGCCACCGCTCGGTGCTCGAAGCCGACCGCGACGCCCGCGAAGAAGCCCGCCGCCAACGCGAACTGGCCGTCGCCGCGACCCGCAAGGACGGGCTGCGCGAGCGCCTGGCCCAGAATACCCGCACGCGGCGCGAGAACGCGCCGAACAACGCGGTCGTGGAGCGCATCGACAAAGCGCAGCAGTTCTATGACGAGGGCATGGAGCACTACAAAGGCGAGCGCTTCATCACCGCCGCCAACTCGCTGCGCCTGGCCCTGACCTACGATCCGAAGAATCAGAGCTATCGGGCGGCCTACGAGAAGGTCAAAGAACGCGCCGACCACATGCGCGCCGAGCAGCATTGGAAGCGCGGCTATCTGCAGGAGTCGGTCGGCCGCGTGCGCGAGGCCCTCGCCTGCTACCTCGAAGCGATCGAGGCCTGGCCACGGCACGACTACTGCGCGCATGTGGCCGAGATGCTGTATGACAACGCTGGAGACCTGCACCGCGCCGCGCAGATGGCGGCGGTCGCGGTCGAAGGTGAACCGCAGAATGTGGACTATCTGCTGCTGCTGGGCAGAATCTACGCAAAAGCGGATTTGACGAAGAAGGCCATCAGCGTTCTCGAGCGCGTTCAGGCGATCGACCCGAAGCATGACGCCGCCAAACAACTGCTGAAGACCCTCAAGCGTAAGTAGAGGAGATCGCCGCATGGAGCGGATCATCGGCATCGACCTCGGGACCACCAACTCTTGCGTGGCGCTCGTCGAGGGCGGTTCGCCGACCGTCCTCGCCAACAAGGGCGGCTACAAGACGACGCCGTCAGTGGTGGCGATCTCGGAGAACGGAAAGCGACTTGTTGGTCACATCGCCAAACGGCAGGCGGTGACCAACGCAGCCAACACGGTCTATGCAGCCAAGCGACTGATGGGGCGTCGATGGGGCTCGAGCGCGGTGCGCACGATGGTCGAGTCGATGCCCTATACGATCGTCGAGGGCCCCAATAGCGACCCTCGGGTCAAGTTGCGCGACCGCGTCTATTCGGTGCCTGAGATCGGCAGCATCATCCTGCAGGAGATGCGGCTGATCGCCGAAGAGTACGCCGGAGAGACGATCGAGAAAGCGGTCGTCACCGTGCCCGCCTACTTCAATGACGCCCAGCGCCAGGCCACAAAAGACGCCGGCCGCATCGCCGGACTCGATGTGGTGCGCATCATCAACGAGCCCACTGCCGCGGCCCTCGCCTACGGCTTCGGCAAGGAGATCGACCGCACCATCGCCGTCTATGACCTGGGCGGCGGCACGTTCGACATCTCGATCCTCGAGATCTCGTCGGGCGTCTTCGAGGTGCTGGCCACCGCCGGCGACACCTTCCTCGGCGGCGAGGACTTCGACGGTCGCATCGTGATGGACTGGCTGGTGCTGGAGTTCGCCCGCGAGCACCAGATCGACCTGCGCCGCGACAAGATGGCCCTGCAGCGCCTGCGCGACGCGGCCGAGAAGGCCAAGTGCGAGCTGTCGAGCGCACGCGAGACCGAGATCAACCTGCCGTTCATCATCTCGACCGGCAGCAGCGACGCCCTGCACCTGCAGAAGACGCTGACCCGCCAGAAGCTCGAAGAGCTGACCATCGACCTGGTCGAGCGCACCATTCGCATCTGCCGCAAGGCGGTCGAAGAGGCGGGCGAGAAGATCGACGAGGTCATCCTGGTGGGCGGCATGACCCGCATGCCGCTGGTGCAGCAGAAGGTCAAAGAGTTCTTCAACATGGAGCCGCTGCGCGGGGTGCACCCCGATGAGGTGGTGGCGCTCGGCGCGGCGATTCAGGGCGCGGCGCTCATCGAAGACGCCCACCACGTGCTGCTGCTCGACGTGACGCCCATGTCGCTGGGCATCATGATCCACGGCGGCCTGTTCAGCGTGCTCATCCCCAAGAACACGACGGTGCCGACCTCGAAGAGCCACACCTTCACCACCGTGCGCGACAATCAGACTTCGGTGAAGATCGTGGTGCTGCAGGGCGAGAGCCAGCAGGCCAAGGAGAACGAGCTGCTCGGCGAGTTCATCCTGACCGGCCTGCGGGCGGCGCCCAAGGGCGTGGTCGAGATCGACGTGACCTTCGACATCAATGCCGACGGCATCGTCTCGGTCAGCGCCAAGGATCTGGAGACGGGCCAGGAGCAGGCCATCACGGTGACCGCGACCTCGGGCCTGACCGAAGACGAGATCGGGCGCATGGCCGACGAGAACCGGGACTACCTGGTCGATGTGCGCAGCTCGGAGGAGCTGGAGCAGGCCAAGCTGATGACCCAGCGGACGATCTCGGAGATCAACCGGATCTTCCCGCGGGTCGAGAAGCTGCTGGCCGGCTCCGACTTCGGCAAGGACGCCTTGCGCAAGGCAGAGGGGGTGATCGAGCGGGCGAGGCGCGCGATGGAAGGAGACGATGTCGCGGCGTTGAAGACCTCGAACGAGGCGCTCGGCCGTACGCTGAACATGTTCAAGGGTGTCGTCCAGAAGATAGGTTGAGCGGATGGCCCGATCCGGCCCCGACGACAATCAGCGCGCGCAGGAGCTGCTCGAACAGGGGGCCAGCCTCTACGAGGAAGGCAAGC
Organism: Myxococcales bacterium; assembly: GCA_020430675.1. Next base: position 5,321 of record JAGQJJ010000056.1, on the reverse strand, counting down.
TCTATGAGGCGCTCTCCTGCTGGAAGCAGGTCTTGCGTCTCGATCCGCAGAACGAGATCGCCGCCGAATATCTGCGTTTTATCGAAGACAACTTCCAGATCGCCATCGACGCTTTCATCGAACACCACGACCGCCCCGCCCCCGAGGCCCCGCTCTTGATGGGGCCGGATGACTCGCTCGATCTGGGTGAGATCATTGACGAAAGCGTTGAGGAGCTCGACTGGACCGAGCTCTTGGACGATGGCCCCGAGACTTCGCGCGAGATGCCGCCGCCGCCGCCGCCGGTGGGCGAGAAGCCCGATGAAGCCTTCTTCGGCGCGCTGGGGCCGGGCAGCCTCGACCCCGAACCGGGCGATGAAGCCGAGGCCTGGGGCGCGCGCCGCTCGTCGGGTCCGGCCGCGGCCGACGCGGAGCAGAGCGTCGAGATGATGCCCGACATCGACCCGATGCAGATGCCGCGAGCCAATTTTGCCGTGCCGTTTGCGCCATCGGGCTCGGGGCCGACGCCGGTGCCGCTCGATCAGGCGGTCGACGTCGCCGCGCCCTCGCCCGCCGCCCCGGCGAGCACCTCGTCGAGCGATGAGGACCGCCGCGATCTGACCGATATGAGCGACGACAGCATCGAGATGATGCTGGAAGAGGACTTCAAGGCCTGGGAAGAGACCCATGGCGGCGCCCGGCCGGGCGAGAGCGGCGAGGTGGAGGAGTCGCTCGATCTGGCCGCGCCCATCTCGCCCCGGCGCACGCGGCGGGCCACGCCTCGGCTCAATCAACGCGGCGAGCCCTACGAGCAGCGCCGCCCGCCGTCTTTTGGGCCGACCGACGAGTCGTTCCGCCCCGATGAGCAGCTTCGCCGCTCGACCGGACCCCTGAAGGCGGTGGAGCCCCGCGACGAGGGCGACGTGGAGGGGCCGCTCGATTTTGCGCTGCTCGAGCCGCCCGAACCGCGCGCGCCGGTGACGCCCGCGCCCATCTCGACGCCGCCGCCGCCGCTGGCCGCCGCGGCGCCGCCCGCTGCCGCGGCGCGGGTGATGGTCGAGCGCCGCCCGCGCCCCGACCCGGTGCCCGAGACGCCGCGCACCGACCTCGATGACGAGCTGCGCGCGCTGTTGCAGGTCGGCATGGCCGAGATCGAGTCGATCCAGACCGACGGCACGCTGCCGCCGCGCCGGCTCATTCAGGCGCCGTCGGCGCAGCTCGACCTCGACGCGGTGATGCGCGAGGCGCGCAAGAAGCAGCAGGCGGGCGACTTCACCGGCTCGCTGGCCCTCGTCGAGCAGGTGCTGGCCGCCGATCCCGATCACAACGAGGGGCGGCTGTACCTCGAAGAGAACACGACTCGCCTGCTCGCCATGTACCGCTCGCGCCTGGGCGGCCTGAGTCGCGTGCCGCGCGTGCGGCTTCGCCAGCAAGAGATTGTGTGGCAGTCGCTCGACCACCGCGAGGGCTTCCTGCTCAGCCAGGTCGACGGGCGCACCTCGTTTGAAGAGATCGTCGATATCTCGGGCATGCCCGAGCTGGAAGCGACGCGCATCCTCGCGCGCCTTGTGGAGCACGGCGTCATCGGGTAGATGACGCCCGCGGCGCACAACGCCGCGCCGCGCCGACTTTTTGGACCCCATCAGGACGTGTCATGGCCGACGTGAAGAAGGTAGTGCTCGCTTACTCGGGCGGGCTCGACACCAGCGTGATCATCCGCTGGCTCATCGAGAACTACGGCTGCGAGGTGGTGGCGTTTGCCGCCGATCTGGGCCAGGGCGAAGAGCTCGCGCCGCTGGAAGACAAGGCGATGAAGACCGGCGCCTCGTCGATCTTCATCGAGGATCTGCGCGAGGAGTTCGTGCGCGACTACGTCTTCCCGGCGCTGCGCGCGGCGGCGATCTACGAGGGCTACTACCTGCTCGGCACGTCGCTCGCACGGCCGCTGATCGCCAAGCAGCAGGTCGAGGTCGCCCGCCGGGTGGGCGCCGACGCGGTCTCGCACGGCGCGACGGGCAAGGGCAACGACCAGGTGCGCTTCGAGCTGGGCTACTACGCGCTCATGCCCGGCGTGCGCATCATCGCGCCGTGGCGCGAGTGGGACTTCAACAGCCGCATCGAGCTGATCAACTACTGCAAGGCCCACGACATCCCGGTCACCGCGACGCTTGAGAAGCCGTACAGCATGGACCGCAACCTGCTGCACTGCTCGTACGAGGGCGGCATCCTCGAAGACCCGTGGTTCGAGCCGCCGAAGGACATGTTCCTGCTGTCGGTCGACCCGGCCGACGCGCCCGATGAGCCAGAGTACGTCGAGATCGAGTATGAGGCGGGCGATCCGGTGGCGATCAACGGCAAACGCCTCGGGCCGGCGGCGCTGTTGACGCGCGCAAACGCGCTGGGCGGCAAGCACGGCATCGGCCGCGTCGACCTGGTCGAAAACCGCTTCGTCGGCATCAAGTCGCGCGGCGTCTACGAGACGCCCGGCGGCACGCTGCTCTACCACGCCCACCGCGCCGTCGAGCAGCTCACGCTCGACCGCGAGGTGCTGCACTGGCGCGAGGCGCAGATCCCGACCTACGCCCGGCTGGTCTACAACGGCTTCTGGTTTGCGCCCGAGCGCCACCTGCTGCAGACGGCGATCGATGAGACGCAGAAGCCGGTCACCGGCACCGCGCGGCTCAAGCTGTACAAGGGAAATTGCAGCATCGTCGGCCGCAAGAGCGCGCAGAGCCTGTATCGGCCTGACATCGCGACGTTCGAGGAGATGAAGGCGACTTACAACCAGAAGGACGCCGAGGGTTTCATCCGCCTCAACGCGCTGCGCTTCACCTCGGGGCCGAAGCGCGATTGACCGCGGTCACCCCGCCGCCGCCGGGCGGCGGGTGGTGCGCTCGTATTCGGCCAGCCACGTGATCAGCGCGTCGGCGTACGACTCGAACGACGGGCAGGCCACGTCCGTATGGGACAGGATCTCGAGCGTGCCGCCGCAGTGATAGGTCACATGGGTGGTCAGGTCTTCGAGCAGCGCCATCTGATCGGGTGAGAGCCGGCCCAGGCCGGTCACGCGCAGGGCGCGCTTGAGGGCGCGCGAGACCACGCGGCCGACAAACGGCGCCGCCCGGTTGGCGTGATTGCTCAGCAGCTCGAAGGCCTGACGCGCGCTGACCGGGTTCGGATCGGTCAGATGGAACGTGCGCCCGGCGGCCTCGGGCGCCTGGGCCAGCGCGCAGGCGGCCTGCACCACGTAGTCGATCGGCACGATGTTGAAGGGCACCACGCCCGAGCCGGGCAGCAGGAATGGCAGCTCGGAGGGCAGCCGCACCATCAACGACATCAGGTAATGCGGGCCCTCGGTGAGCCCCGAGGCGTCGCCCGTGCGCGAGTGACCGATCATGGCCGACGGCCGCAGCACGGTGATCGGCAGGCGCGGCATCAGCTCGCGGGCGAGGCGCTCGACGGCAAACATGCTCGCTTCGAACGGCGTGCGCAGGCGCTGGCCGGCGTCGAGCTCTTCTTCGTAGATGGTGCCGCTGCGATCGCCACTGACAAACGCCGTCGAGAAGACCGCGACGCGGCGCAGGTCGCTCATCTCGCGGGCCAGGCCCAGAACGGCGTTGAGGCGCCGCAGGTTCTCGCGCCGCAGGTTGCGCGCTTCGGCGGCGTGGGCGCTGTGGAAGATGAGAGTGACTTCGCCGAGCAGGCGCTTGACCTCGGCGCCCGAGAGGCCCAGGTCGACGGCGTTGAGACGCCCGAGCAGCACCTCGACGCGCGGGCCGCGCTCGCCGGTCAGGGCGGCCACGAAGCGCTCGGCGGCTTCGGCGTCGGCCTCTTCGACCAGTAGCAGCACGCGGCTGTCGGGGTCGAGGTTCAGCGTGCGCTGGGCCAGCCCGCGGGCGAGCAGCCGCGGAAAGCCGGTGATCAGGGCCACGTCAGCCATTCTTGCCTCCCAACAGGCGGGCCCACAGCGCGTCGACCTGCGCTTCCGTCGCGGCCAGGGTGCCGCTGTTGTCGATCACATGGTCGGCCAACGCCGCCTTTTCGGCCACCGGCATCTGCGAGGCGATGCGCGCCTGGGCCTCGGCCGCGCTCAGGCCGTCGCGCCGCATCAGGCGCTCGAGCTGCACTTCGGGCGGCGCGAAGACCACCACCAGCGGTCGGAAATGGTCGGCCCGCCCGGCTTCGATGAGCAGCGCCGCGTCGTAGACCACCAGCGGCGGCTTCTCGGCCAGCGCGCCCTGCACGCGGCGCGCGCTCTCGATGGCGATGAGCGGGTGCAGAATGCCCTCCAGCTTGCGGCGCAGGGCCGGATCGCCGAAGACCTGGGCGCCGAGCGCCGGGCGGTCGAGCCGGCCGTCGGCGGTCAAGACGCCGGGCCCGAAGGCGGCGACGATGGCAGCCAGGCCCTCGGTGCCGGGCTCGACCACCTCGCGGGCGATGGCGTCGGCGTCGACGCGCCGGGCGCCGCGGGCGCGCAGCATCTCGCCGACCGTGGTCTTGCCGCACGCGATGCCGCCGGTGAGGCCGATGAGCATGCCGCGAGCGTACGCAAATCCGCCCGCCGCCGGAAGCCCTCGCGCGGCGCAGGGTTGACCCGCGGCGGCGATCGGTCACGATGGGGGTCCGCACGGAGGCACGCTTGGAACTGCCGCGCATCCTGATCGACCGCCTGCCCGAAGACCTGCCCGCCGAAGCGGTGACCGCTTGCCTGTCGCTGACCGGCGGGCTCGGCGAGGCCCATGTGGTGGCGGGCGAAGGCCGCCTCGTCGGCTTCGTGAAGGCCTCGGCGCTGGGCGGTTTGACCCGCGTTGACCTCGACCCGCGCGATCCGCCCCGCGTCGAGACGGTGCAGTGGCAGCCGGTGCTCACGCTGCGCGGGCTTGACGGCGCGGTGCATCACGCGCCGCTGCCGACGATGGGCCAGGACCGGGTGCGCGCGCAGATCGCCGAGCTTTATCGGGCACTTGGGGCCGACGACGCGCTGCGGGCGCTGTACGCGGGCGCGCTGGCCGAGGCGCGGCGCGCCGATGAGGTCAACGCCCTGCGTTTTGAGCTGGCCCAGGTCTGCGAGCGCGTGGCGCCGGCCGAGGCGGTGGCGCAATACGCGGCGCTGCTCGATGCGCTGCCGCGTCACGAAGGCGCGCGGGCGGGGCTGGAGCGCTTGCAGGCGGCCGGGGTGGCGCTGGATCGGGCCGAAGCGCGATTGCTGGCGCTCTATCGGCAGGTCGGTGATTTTGCCGCCGCGGTGGCTTTGCTGCGCGCCCAGACCGCGCGGCTGACCGAGCCGTCCGCCCGCTTTGCCCACCTGGTTGAGATCGCCACGCTTTGCGAGCGCCGCCTCG
>JAGQJJ010000567.1 GCA_020430675.1 Myxococcales bacterium | reverse complement strand
CAGCGTTCGAGCGCTTCGCACAGGCCGGGGATGACGCCGGGCACCGCCGCCGCGCCGGCGCCGATGTGGAAGCGCTGCGTGACCGGGCCGAAGTCGAGGTCGATGCCGTAGAAGTCAAGCCCCGGCACGGCGTGGGCCGGCGTCACCGGGGCGTTGGCGAAGAAGTCGCAGACGTCGACCGCGCCGGTCGCGGCGTCGCGATGGCAGAGCACGCCCGCGCCGGCCAGGCTGGTGAGCGTGGGCTCGCCCGCCGCGGTGGCAAAACAGGCGGCGACGGCGGCGTCGACGGCGTTGCCGCCCGCGGCGAGCACCTCTGCGCCGGCTTTGGCGGTCGGTTCCGAACCGGCGGCGATGACCCCGTGCATTCAGCCTCCGCGGTGGGATGGCCCGGCAGGGTACACGTGGCTGATCGTTGACGGAAGCCCCGCGCGTCTTGTGTTCAACCCGTACGCTCGGCCACAATGCCCGCCGAGGAGGAACGCCGATGGCCCCACGTCGTTTTCGCGTCTCTCGCCATGGCTTCACGGCCTGCCCAGGCTGCGGCGCCCACATCAAGGTGGCGGCGGAGTGGCAGGAGACGGTCTGCCCGTTCTGTGCCGCTTCGATCCTGGCCGCCGAGCCGCGGGCCCCGCTGGCGGTCGGGCGAGCCGGCGCCCTGGCCGCCGGGCTGCTCTCGTTGACGCTGAGCGCCGGCTGCGATGATGACACCGATGACGGCGGCGCCGGCGGCATGGGCGGCGCGATGCTGCGCGACGCGCGGGTCGACGGCGGTGAGGGCGACAGCGGGCCGCTCACCGACCTGGGCCCGTTTGCCGACATGGCGCCCGAGATGGACATGGCGCCCGATTTTCTGGCCCAGCCCGAGTACGGCAAACCGGCGGAAGACGCCGAGCCGCCGCTGCCCGACGAGTTTGTGGTCGACATGGCGCCCGACTTTGCCGCGCAGCCCGAGTACGGCGGGCCGCCCGACATGGGGACCGATCTCGACATGGCGCAGGAGCCCGACGTCATCATCCAGCCGCCTTATGGCATTCCGCCCACCGAAGACGCCGGGCCCGACGCGCAGCCCGACGGGCCGGTGGTGGTGCCGCTCTACGGTGTGCCACCCCAGGCCGAGTGACGCCCATCGACGGGCGAGCAGGGCAGTGCGATGACCGATGATCTCTCGCGGGCGCCCATCGGCGCCTTGCCCGAAGAGACCCGCGTCCTGGTGCGCGCGGTGCGCGACGGCGAGTGGCAGGCGCCCCATCCGCTCTACGTCGTGTGGGAGATCACCCTGGCCTGCGATCTGGGCTGCAAGCACTGCGGCTCGCGGGCGGGGCCGGCGCGCGAGACCGAGCTGAGCACCGCGCAATGCCTCGATGTGGTGCGCCAGATGGCCGAGATGGGCGTGCGCGAGGTGACGCTCATCGGCGGCGAGGCCTATCTGCGCGAAGACTGGGATGTCATCGCCGCGGCCATCGGCAAGGCGGGCATGGCCTGCGGCATCACCACCGGCGCGCGCAACCTGGATGCCGAGCGCCTCAAGCGCGCGGTCGACGCCGGGGTGCGCGGCATCTCGGTGTCGCTCGACGGGCTCGAACGCACACATGACGCCCAGCGCGGCGCGCCCGGCGCGTTTCAGGCGGCGGTGGAAGCGGCGCGGCGCGTGGCGGCGAGCCCCATTCGGCTGGCCACCAACACCCAGATCAATCAGCTCTCGCTGCCCGAGCTGCCGGCGTTGGCCAACCTGCTCGCCGACGTGGGCAGCAAGGCGTGGCAGATTCAGATCACCGTGCCGATGGGCCGCGGCGCCGATCGGCCTGGCCTGCTCTTGCAGCCGTGGCAGATGCTCGAACTCTTCCCGCTGCTGGCCTGGATCAAGCGCACGCGGCTCACGCCGAATGGCGTCCGCCTGTTTCCGGGCAATAATATCGGCTACTTCGGCCCCTACGAGCGCGAGCTGCGCTACGGCGGCGGCGAGGGCGCGCACTGGGCCGGTTGCGCGGCGGGCAAGTGGTGTCTGGGCATCGAGGCCGATGGCAAGATCAAGGGCTGCCCGTCGCTGCCGAGCGAGGATTACACCGGCGGCTTCGCCGGGCGCGACGACCTGGCCGAAGTGGTCGCTGACACGCCCGAGCTGCGCTTCCTGCGCGAGCGCACGCGCGACGACCTGTGGGGCTATTGTCGGTCGTGCTACTACGCCGACGTCTGCAAAGCGGGCTGCACCTGGACGAGCCATTGCCTGCTCGGCCGCTCGGGCAACAACCCGTACTGCATTCACCGCGCGCTCGAACACGAGAAGGACGGCCTGCGCGAGCGGCTGGTGCACGCGCAGCCGGCGCCGGGGTTGCCTTTTGATTACGGGCGCTTCGATCTGGTCGTCGAGACGCTGCCCGAGGCGGACGGCCCGCCGACCATCGGCGGCTTCACCCTGGAGCGCCTCGCCGCGCTCGATCGCGCCATCGAGCTCAAGCTGTTCGAGTGCGACTGCGTCGACGCGCTGGGCCATCGCGAGCTGGCTCATTCCGACCTCGGTTGGATCATGTCGATCATCGCCGGCGCCGCCGGCACGACGACCGCGGTCTGGCATGGCAAACGCTTCAGCCGCGAGAGCGACCGCCTGATGGCGCTGCACGAAGAGTTGCAGGCGCTGCGCACCGAGCGCGAAGTCATCGAGACCCTGCTCATCGGCGCTTGAGCCAATCGAGCAGCGCGGCGCGGTCGGCGGCCGACAAGTCGCGCCCGAACCGATGCGCCGCGCGCTTGCTCCGCGGGTCGAGCAGCGCGTCGAGCGAGTCGACCGAGGCATCGGCCAGCAACGGGCGGCGATCGCCCACGCCGCGCAGCGACGGCACACGCCAGTGACCTGTACCGCGCTCCGGGCTCTCGCCGATCGGTGACGCCGCAGCCACCATCGCCAGCGGCACCGGATCGCCCGCCAACGCCGCGTCCGCATGGCAACCCGCGCAAGCCCGAGCAAAGACCTCGGCGCCTGGCCCGCCTTCGACCGGCGGCAGCGTCTTGCCCAGCGACCACAAATACACCGCCAGCCCCAATGCCACCGCGCGCGGGGGGCGCACCGACTGGCCGCTGCTGGTGATGATCAACGTCTCGATGCGCACCGCCAGCGCGATCAGGTCATTGCGGACCGTCGCCGTGCGGTGCAGGTGGTGTTGGAAGCGCACCGGGCGCAGATCAGTGAAGACCGTCGCGTTGTCGAGGCCATCGGCGGTCACGTCAACCGCGCCCGGCCCCCAACGCCCCGCCGCCGTGCGCGCGTCGTGGCCGGCGTCGAGCAGCGCGCCCAGATCGAAGTCCGCGTTCGGCCGACCATCGACGAGCATGCCATCGACGTCGGGCGAGGCATGGCAGGCAGCGCAGGTCAAAGCCACGCCCGGACCATCGGGCAGCTCGACCCGCACCAGGCCGTGGATGATGCCATCATCGCTGACCGCGAGGCCGAAATCCGCCGGCCGCGCCAACGCGGGCGCCGGGTTGCTCAACACCTGAACCGGCCAGTGATGGAAGGCATCCCGCCCGAGCGCTTGGAGTGCCAACGTATCAAAATCACTGGGAATATTGACGGGCGCAAGAGATGTCGGGGCATCATCGATCCGCGCCGGCGCCACGGGAGGCGCCCATTCGGGCAGGGCACCCCATGCCTCGGGCGTGTACCGCGCGAGGCGAAGCTGCGCGTAGCCATTCTCACGTTCGACCAGCGATGCTTCGAGGGCCGCGCGTCCCGCCTTCATGTCGAGCAGATAGGCTTCCGCGCCGGGCGGCAGATCGGTCGCGTCGGGCCCGCACGCGGCGAGCGC
>JAGQJJ010000566.1 GCA_020430675.1 Myxococcales bacterium | reverse complement strand
GGCTTTTGTGCGCGACGTGGGCCGGCGGCTTTGGCGCCGCCCGCTGGTCGATGAAGAGGTCGCCCCGCTCGTCGACATCGCCGGCGCCGCCGCGCAGACGCTCGGCGATTTTCATGCCGGCCTTGAATTTGCGCTCGCCGGGCTGTTGCAGTCGCCGAACTTCCTGTTCCGCCGCGAGGTGGGCGAGCCCGATCCGGCGCGGCCCGGCGCGCGGCGCTACACCGACTACGAGATGGCCTCTCGGTTGTCTTTCTTGCTGTGGAACACCACGCCCGACGCCGCGTTGCTCGACGCCGCCGAGCGGGGCGAGCTGACCGATGATCTGGGCCTGCAGCGGCAGGTCGAGCGGCTGATCATCTCGCCGCGCAGCCGCGCGGGCGTGCTGGAGCTGTTCATCGAGTGGTTCCGCCTGGGCGATCTCGACACCATGACCAAGGATCCGCTCATCTTCACCGCGATGAGCCCCGAGGTGGCCCCGGCGGCGCGCGCCGAGACGCTGGCGGTGCTCGAAGACCTCATCTTCGTGCGCCACGCCGACTTCCGCTTGCTGCTCAGCGAAAATCACACCTACGTCGACCGGAAGCTGGCGTCGCTGTATGGCGTTCGCGCCACGGCCCGCGATGGCTTCGCGCCGGTTGAGATGCCGCGCGAGAGCCGGCGGCGCGGGCTGCTTGGCCACGCTTCGTTTCTGGCGCTCAACGCGCACCCCGTGTCGTCGTCGGCCACGCTGCGCGGCAAGTTCATCCGCGAACAGCTGCTGTGTCAGGAGGTGCCGATGCCGCCGTCCAACGTCGACACGTCGATCCCCGAGCCCTCGGCGACGGCGCGCACCTTGCGCGAGCGGGTGGCGGTGCACCTGGAGAACCCCGGCTGCGCGGGCTGCCACCTGATCACCGACCCCATCGGCCTCGCGCTGGAGAACTTCGACGGGCTGGGCCAGTTCCGCCTGGTCGAGAACGGGGCCGACATCGACCCGAGCGGCGACTTCGACGGGCTGCCCTTCACCGATGCTTGGGAGCTGGCCGGGCTGCTTGCCGATGACCCGGACTTCACGCGCTGCGTCGCCCGCCGGCTGTTCCGCCATGGCACCGCGACGGTCGAGGCGTCGGGGCAACTGCCGCTCATCGACGCCCTGGCCGGGCAGTTTGCCCGAAACGGCCATCGTTTCCTGGAGCTGTTGATCGCGTTTCTCGAAAGCCGGGCCTTCCGCACCGTGGGTCCGATCGCCGACGCGGAGGAGCCCTGATGGCCGCGCATGGCATCACGAGGCGGCGCGTGCTGCGCGGCCTGCTCGGCGGGGCGGCGGTCACGGTCGGCCTGCCGCTGCTTGAGATCGGCCTGACCGATCGCCGCGCGTTGGCCGCCGGCTCGGCCTTTCCGACCCGCTTTGGCCTCTTCTTCTGGGGCAACGGCGTGCTGCCCCAGCAGTGGATCCCCACCGGCGAGGGGGTCGGCGACGCCTGGACGCTCTCGGAGGAGCTTGCGCCGCTGGCGTCGGTGAAGGATGTCATCACCGTCGTCTCGGGCACGTCGCTGAAGGTGCCCAATACCATCCCGCATTACTCCGGCGAGGCCGGCGTGCTCAGCGGGTGGCCGGTGTTGGTGCACAACCACGAGAATCAAACCTTCGCCGCGCCTTCGATCGACCAGATCGTGGCCCAGGCGATCGGCGGTGACACGCGGTTCCGGTCATTGGAGGTCGGCGCCTATCCGGGCCGGGGCGTCTCGTATAACGGCCCCGACAACCAGAACCCGCCCGAGTCCAATCCGGCGGCGCTTTTCGAGCGCCTGTTTGGCGGCGGCTTTCGTGCGCCCGGCGAAGAAGGCGAGGTCGATCCCAAGCTGGCGCTGCGCCGCAGCGTGCTCGACGCGGTCGGCGAAGATCTGCGCCGCTTCCAGCGGGGCCTGGGCGTCGCCGATCGGGCGCGCCTTGACCAGCACCTGACCGGCGTGCGCGAGCTGGAGCGCCGCATCGCGCGCTTGCAGGAAGACCCGCCGCAGCTCGACGCCTGCGCGCGCCCCGCGGCGCCGGGCGATGACTTCGAAGACATCGACGGCCGCCCGCAGCTCTCGCGGCGCAACCGCGCCATCTGCGATCTGGTGACGATGGCGCTGGCCTGCGACCAGACGCGGGTCTTCAGCCACGTCATCACCCGGCCCATCAACAACCTGCTGCACCCGGGCGCCAGCGCGGGTCACCACCAGTTGACGCACGACGAGCCGGCGCCGCAGCCTGAGGTGAACGCGATCGTCATCGCCCTGATGGCCGAGCTGGCCTACTTCATCGAGCGCCTGCGCTCGGTGCCCGAAGGCGACGAGACCCTGCTCGATCATTGCGCGTTGCTGGCCACCAGCGAGCTGTCGTGGGGCCGCCTGCACTCGCTCGACGAGTTCCCGATCGTGATCGCCGGCTCGGCGAACGGCAAGCTGCGCACCGGCATGCACTACCGATCGCCGTTCGCCGAGAACACCAGCAAGGTGATGCTGAGCCTGATCCGCGCCTGCGGAGTCAACACGGCGAGCTATGGCGGCGACTCGGGGCGCGCCGAGGACGGATTGGGAGCCATCGAAGCATGAACCGATCGGTCTGCATGAGCCTGTTGGCCGCGCTGAGCGTCGCGGCGTGCGGAGACGACGTCGAGCCGTTGCGCGCTGGCGAGGTGGCCGAACCGCCCGCGCCGTCGTCGCCCGGCATCATCGAAGAGCCGCCGGTCGAAGAGATGCCGGATGAGCCCGAGACCATCGAACCGACTGGCCCCCAGACCTACGTGTCGGTCGCGCGCACGCTCAAGTTCGCCCGCATCGATGAGACGGGGCGTTCGTGGGGTTTTGACCTCGACGCGCGCGTCAGCACCGCCAGCGATCGCGAGGCCTGCTACCAGGAAGACTTCCGTTCGCCGATGGGCGATGAGGGTGTCGACAACCAGTTCGCGCGCCTCTTGCCGTTGATCGAAGCCGCCGGTGGCGCGGCCTTGGAGGGCCTCGTCCAGTCGGCGATCAACGAGGGTGACTTGTTGGTCATGATGGAGATCAGCGGCGTCGACGACTGGCAGAACGACGGCGACGTGCAGGTCACGCTCTACCGCGGCACCGGCCTGCCCTACGTCGGCACCGACGGCTATGTCGAAGCCTGGCAGACGTTTGACATCGACCCCGAAGCGCCTTGGAGCCGGGTGGAGCACGTGGCGCTGCATGACGGCGTGCTCGAAGCCGGTCCGTTTGCCCTCACGCTGCCCATCTACGTGTTCGACTTCGTCTTCTACATCACCGTGGGCGACGCGCGGCTGCACATCGAGTTCGACGAGCGCGGCCCACACAGCGCCATGATGGGCGGCGCGATCGCGCTGCAGAACATCCTCGACATCGCCAACAACATCGACGGGGGCCAACAGATCCCGGGCGTCGTCGAGAACCTGGGTCGCACCTTCGCCGACCTCGACCGCGATGATGAGGGCCATTGCCAGGCGCTCTCGGTGGCGTTGCGCGCCAACCTGGCCGGTGCGTTCTTCTACGACGACACCGAGCGCCCGACCGGCGCCGAATAGTCGGGGGAGCACCGCGGCCGGTCGCCCCACCGCTGCCCCGAACGGAAGGAGCGTCGTGTCCCCGCTGGATTCCCGCTGGTTCACCACTTTCACCGCGCCCCAGGCGACGCGGCGTCTGATCTGCCTGCCGCACGCGGGCGGTGGCTCGGCGGCCTTCGCGCGCTGGCGGGGCGCGCTGCCGGCCGATATCGAGCTGAGCGCCTTGCGCCTGCCTGGGCGCGAGACCCGGCTGAGCGAGCGCCCGCTGACCCACCT
>JAGQJJ010000565.1 GCA_020430675.1 Myxococcales bacterium | reverse complement strand
GCTCTATATCGCCAGCGACTTCGGCCGCACGCGCAATCGCTCGGCCGGCGCCAACGAGTGGAGCAGCGGGCACCATCTCAACAACGGCTCGCTCATCGTGTCGCCCCTGGCCAATGGCAATACGGTGCTCGGCGGCGTCGATCCCAACACCGGGCTGACCTATGGCTTCGATCCGCTGACCGGCCAGCCGGCGCGCGGCCGCAACATGACCGAGGCCGAGATCTTCAGCGGCATCGCCCAGGCGCTGGGCATCGACACCGCGCCCGCCGGCCTGCCCGACATGCGCGCGATGAGGCGCCGCGCTTGACCTCAAACGCAACGGCGCGCATGGTGCGCCGATGACCCCCGCGCAAGTCGTCAAGGTCTTCGCGACCATCCAATCGCCCGACTATGACTGCCCGTGGCAGATGCTGCCTTCGATGGAGAGCAGCGGCTCGGGCGTGCTGATCGAAGGCCGCCGCGTGCTCACCGGCGCCCATGTCATCGCCGACGCGACGTTTGTGCAGGTCCAGAAGACCACCTCGCCACGCAAGTTCATCGCGCGGGTCATCGCCGCGGCCCATGACTGCGACCTGGCGCTGCTCGAAGTGAAGGATCCCGCCTTCTGGCGAGACGCCGAGGTGGCCACGCTTGGCGACCTGCCGATGCTGCGCGACACCGTGGTGGTCGTCGGCTTCCCCATCGGCGGCGAAGAGGTCTCGTACACGCAGGGCGTGGTCTCGCGCATCGAAGTGCAGAACTACACGCACTCGCATCAGCGGCTGTTGGCGATCACCGTCGACGCGGCGATCAACCCCGGCAGCAGCGGCGGGCCAGCCTTCGACGCCGAGGGCCGCATGGTGGGCATCGCCTTCCAGAAGCGCAGCGACGCCGACAATATCGGCCACCTGGTGCCCGCCGTGCTCGTTCGGCGCTTCCTCGCCGCCGTCGAACAAGGCCGCCCGCTCGACCTGCCCTCGCTCGGCCTGCGCGGACAGACGCTCGAGAACGACACGCTGCGCCGCGCTTTGGGTCTGGGCCCCGACGAAGAGGGCGTGCGCGTCATCGCGGTGGGCTACGGCGGCAGCGCGTGGCGTCGGCTGCGGCCCGATGATGTCATCGTTGCCATCGATGGCATGGCCGTGGCCAATAATGGCACCGTGCTCTACCAGGGCCAGGTGCGCACGGCGCTGAGCGTGGCGCTGAGCGCCTGCCAGGTCGGCGACCTGCTGCCGGTCGAGATTCTGCGCGGCGGGCACCGGCAGACGGTGAACCTGCGGCTGGCCACCGCGCCGGTGCTGGTGCCGCGCGACCAGTACGACGTGCTGCCGCGCTGGCTGATGTACGCCGGCGTGGTCATGCAGCCGTTGACGTACAACTATCTGGGCACCTGGGAGTCCCTGCGCGACGCGCCGCGCGAGCTGGTCACCATCTACCGGCGCGGCCTGCGCTCGCCCAAGCAGCGCGAAGCCATCGTCATCGGCCAGGTGCTCGCCCACGCGGTCAACGTCGACTACGACTGCTTCGCCGACGAGACGGTGGTCGCCATCAACGGCGAGGCCCCAAGCGACCTGGCCCATGTGGCCGCGCTGCTCGACCAGGCCACCGGCGACGTGCGCATCGAGACCTCATCGGGCGGGCTGATGGCTTTCGATGCCACCGAAGCCCGCGCCGCGACCGAGCGCATTCGGCGGCGTTATCGGCTGCCGGCCGACCGCTCCGAGACGCTGGTGATGGCGGCGGACTGACCTGCCGCCATGCCTTCCCGGTGTGGGCCATCGATCAACAATTCGCCACCCCCCGCCGAAGAGAGAGATGACACCCGAGCCCATCATCGGGCAAGGTCGCCATCATGCCCAGGAGGCAAGTGTCGGCGTGAGCAGTCCGGACACCGATTCCAGGCCGGTGATCCTATTGGCCTTTGCGAACGACCGCGAGGGCAGCAACCCGCGCTATCTCAGCCTGCCCGAAGAGCGGCGAGAGCTGCTCGACGCGCTTGAGCCCGCGGTGCGCGCGGGCATCAAGGTCGTCGACGAACCCAACGCCACCCCCGAGCGGCTCTTTGATCTGCTCGGCACCTACAACGATCGGATCATCGGCCTGCACTTCGGCGGTCACGCCACCGGCGAGGCGCTGGCGCTCGAGGACCGGCGCGGTCGCACGCGCCTGTTGCTTCACCAAGGGTTGGCAAAACGCATTGGCGGGCTGCCCAACCTGCGCTGGGTCTGCCTCAACGCCTGCGGCACCGCGACCCAGATCCGCGCGATCCACAAGGCATCGGCGGTGCCGGTGATCGCCACCTCGGCGGCCATCCTCGACTCGGCGGCGGTGAAGTTCGCCCGTCGCTTCTATCACGCCCTCGCCCGCGAGGCTTCGCTGCGCGAGGCCTTCGTTCAAGCAGAGGCCGAGCAGTTGGGCGAGGCGGAGTCGGCCGCGGCGGTCCGCCTTCCCGATGGGTCGATCGACGACGGCTTCTCGCGCATGCTTCGCCCGGTCCAGCGGGCCGGTGCCCGTTGGCCGTGGGTTCTCGCGACCCGCGCCGGCGCCGAGGCGCGCGCCGAGGTGACCCTCTTCGACCCCTTGCCCGAGGTGGCAGACGCGGGCGGTCCCGCGAGGCGCCTCCAGCGGCTCGACTCCCGTTGGCTGTGGGTGGCCATCCCGGCGGCCAGCGCATTGCTCGTCGGCGGTGCCCTCGCGTGGTGGCTCGGCCGCTGCGATCCCCCGGTGCCGCCCTCGGACGCGACCGTGTTCGAGTGGCTTCGAGCCGAGGATGGCCTGTCCCTCGACCCGACCCTTTCCGGTGCGCATCGGCCGGGCGACATGGTGCAGCTCTACGAGGCCAGCGCGGACGGCCAGGTCCGTCGATTGCCGCGACCGCTGCCGTTCATGTGGAGCCGCGATTGCTTCCCCGACCTGAGCCCCGAGCGTACCCCCTTCATCGTGCCCACCGGCCACTCAACGCGCCTGGGTGCGGAGCGTACCCATGCGCTGCTGCCCGCAGGCCTGCCCGATGCCAAAGCGATCGCCTATGTCGAGGGCGCCTTGGGCGGGCTGCAGATCGAAGCGCTGGGCAAAGGGCAGCTCGCCGAGCGATTCTCGACCGTCTGTGTTGATGCGTTCGCGCGGGCGCTGACTCGGGGTGACGCGCCGGCGTGGTATGCCACGCTGGTTGAGGCCATCGTCGCCGACGCGCTGCGGGTTGAGATCGGCTGGGCGTGCGACGCGAGCAGCGCCGAGCGTGAGCGGTTGACCGAGGCGTTCCGCGCGGCGCTCGCCGCCCATGTTGAAGGCCCGGCGACCGTCAGCGCAAACGACGCCCGAATGACTGTCATCGAAGCCAAGGGTCGCATCGTCCTGGGGTGGCGCGCCCGAGAGAACACCGTCGTTGAGTGACGCGGCCCGACATGCCACCCTCGCCGGCATGCTGCGCAGCCTTGTCCTCACGGTCGGTCTGACCACCCGCCTCGCATCGGTCGCCCAAGCCCAGACGCCCCAGACCGATGGGTCACCCGCCACCGTCTCGACCCACGACGGCGCGGGCCAGCTCCGCGGCCTGTTCATGGCCGACGCCCCGAAGACCGGCGTCGGACGCCTGGCCGTTCGGCGCGTCGATGGAGAGACCTTCCAGCGCGTGCCGGTCGATCATGCCTTCGCCGCGGGCGATGCCATCCGGTTTGAGATCAGCGCCAACCGCGCGGGCCGATTCGAGATCTGGCACGCCGACCGAGGCGACGAGTGGTCATTGATCTGGCCCCCCGCGGATCGACCCGAGCTGGCCACCATCGCCGCCCACGCGATGCGGGTGGTGCCCCCGGCCCCGGCCA
>JAGQJJ010000564.1 GCA_020430675.1 Myxococcales bacterium | reverse complement strand
TCGTCGTCGAGGCGCGCTTCGGCCCATTCGAACAGGCGTTGCAAGCGTCGCCAACCTTCCAGCATGTCGGTGTGGTCGGCGCGCTGCAAGGCGTCGAGCAGGCGCTCGCCGAGCAGGTTGAACTCGATGTCGAGGGCCTCGGTGTCGGTCGAATCTTGCTCGATCAAGGCGCGTACGGCGCGGAGCAGGTCGTCGAGGTCGTGGGCGGGCATGGCGCGGACGG
This sequence comes from Myxococcales bacterium, assembly GCA_020430675.1. Next base: position 3,581 of record JAGQJJ010000564.1, on the reverse strand, counting down.
GCCTCCAATGGGCGATCAAGGCCAATACTTGCCAATCCTTGCGCCCGGGTCAACTCCGGTCAACTCCGGCGCTGGGCCGCGGTTCAAGACGCGACTGGCGGCTTGACGATGCCGACCGGCCATGCCAGGGTGCCGGCCATCATGGCGTCTTCTGCCTCTCCATCTGGGCCGTGGATCGGCGACCTCTTCGCGATGTGCTGGGACGACCTGTCGCAGCCGGAGGTGAATGACCTGATCACAGATGGGCGGCGCGAGGGTCCGAACCCGGCCGACGAGCACTTGGTCGCCAGCTTGCGCGCCTCGGTCGACGGCCATGCGCCGCGCGAGGTGGTCGATTACCTCGATGGCACGATGCCGGCCGCGTGGCATACCGGGGCGCCGGTGCCCGATGCGACGACGCGCCGGTTTGTGGTGGCGCGGGCGATCGACCGGCTGATGGCCAATCTGCGCCCTCTCGCGACGCGCGTACGGGCGCTGCCGATCGGGCTGCGCTGTCTTCGTGAGCGGTATCAACGCAGTGGCAGCTTTACCCGCGATGTGCTGGGAGTGGTGGTGCCCAAAGGGCCAATCGGTCCGCTGGCGCCGCTTGGGGAGGGCGACGGCGAGCCGAACCCGGCGAGCGGCGCTCACAAGGCGCAGCTCTTTCGCTGGATCACACGGTTTGAACACGAGGCGCTCTCGGTCGGGGCGCCGGTCTCATCGCGGCACGGGCCGCGGATGGGGGTCGACGCGCGGCGGTTCAAGGTCGCGGTGGTGCCGTGGGCCGAGACAGCGGATTACCTCGACCTGACTTCGGAGCAGATCGAGACGATCCCGTGGGTGCATGTCAGCGTGCCGGCTCGCTCGGAGGCCGACCTGGCCGAGCGCGCGGCGGCGGTGGTTGACGCGCTCGCGGCGCATGCGGTCACATTGGCGGTGCTGCCGGAGTTTGTCGTCTCACCCGCCGCGGTGACCGCGCTGCGGGGGGCACTCAAGGCAAAGGTCGCTGAATGCGATGACTTCGCCCTTGAGATGCTGGTCGCCGGGTCGGGCCTGACGGAGTCACTGCATGGCACCTCGCGACTGCCCCATAACGAGTGCGTGGTGCTCTCGCGCGGGGGGCGGGTGCTCTGGCGTCAGCACAAGTGCCATCAGTATGCGATGGAGCCCGAACGCCTGCGGGACTATAAGCTGGATGGCATCGTGTGTTCCGACATGCGACATCGCGAGCGTTTCCAGCAAGGGCATCAAGTCGAGGTTCGCGACACAGCGTTGGGGCGGGCGCTGGTCCTGATCTGTGAGGACCTCGCTCAGACGCAGGCAGGCCGGCCGATCATCGATGCGCTGCGGCCCGATTGGCTGTTTGTGCCCGTGCTTGACGGTGAGCTGCTGTTCGGGCGGTGGATTCATCAGCATGTGCTGCCCCTGGCGCGGGACTACGGCACCAACAGCGTGATCGCGACCAGTCTCATGCTGGCTCTATGCGAGAAGCCGGGGCTGGCGAAGGCCCAGGTCGGGTTGTGCATGGCCGGGGCTTCGGAGGAACGCGATCCCAAGACCCGTGAGGTGACGCGCGCGACCGGGCCGGGGGTGGTCGCGCTGCTCTCGGTGTCCATCGCCCAGCCCGCGCCCCGCATCGCGGTGGCAGCCTGGACGCCGTCGGGTTGGTCGCCGACCTGGCTCACCGAGGGCAAGCGGTGACCGGCGGCACGCAATCTCACGCATGCTGGCCGTGAAGCCGTGGGTTGCGCGCAGGGCGTGCTACGGTGCCCGAGCGATCGCGTTGGTCGCCCGAATGGAGTGACCCATGCGCTCGCCCTTGCTCGTGCCCGGAGGCATTGCCCTCCTTCTCTTGACCCTTGCCACAAAGGCCGCGTTTGCGTGTGATGCCACGTCGGCCGCCGGGCTGGCGTCGTGCATTGACGAGGCGAAGTATGCCGAGACGCTCAAGGCGTTGGCGGCGGCGCCGCGGTCGATGGACACGCCGGGCCTTGCCGACGCGCGGGCGCGCTGCGCGGCGGCGCTGAAGGCGAGCGGCTTTCAGCTCATGGCCGGCGAGGGGGTCACCGACGAAGGGCTCGCGGTCGTCAATGTGGTCGGCTACCGCCCCGGCACCGTGCCGACGCGGCCGGCGGTGGTGATCGGCGCGCATATGGACACGGTGCGCGACTGCAATGGCGCCAATGACAACGCCAGCGGGGTGGCGGCGGTGCTCGAGATGGCGCGGGTGCTTGGCCGCGCGAAGCACGAGGCGGATTTGTATGTCGCCTGCTGGGATGGCGAAGAGCGCGGCCACGCCGGGTCGCAGGTGGCGGTCGCCGCGGCGCAGAAGAAGCAGATCGCCATCGAGGTGAACATCAACTTCGAGCAGATCGGCAATCGCCAGACCGAGCCGCAGACCCAGGCGCCGCCGCCGGCCTGGTTCAGCGCGGCCTTGCCCGAGGCGGCCAAGGCGATGGCTGAGACCGAGCTGCGCGGTGACTTTGCCATGTTCATCTGGGACGCGGGCGTCAAGATGAACGTCTGGGATCAGATGGTGAGCGTCAGCAAGGTGCGCCTGCTGAAAGGCGTGGTGCCGCGGCAGCCCGATGGCAAGATGGGTGAGGTGTCGGGCGGGTTGCTCATGTCGGACCACGCCTCGTTCTGGAAGGCCGATTATCCGGCGGTCTACATCACCGACACCGGCCCGTTCCGCAAGAGCGGCTTTCACTGCATGCTGCGGCCCGATGACGCGCAGTTCATCGACACCGCGTTTGCCACCGGCATCGTGCGCGCGGCGACGGTGCTCGCGGCCGACCGACTGGGGCTCTTGCCCTGACTTCGCGGCCATGCCATCGAGCGTTGCCGATGGCATCTCGACCATCGCAGGTGGCGCCCGCCGTGGCCTGATCCCGGTTGTTCTGACCCGCGCGCTGGTCTCTAATGCGCCGTGCGACGCTGGAGAGAGACCCGTGTGGAATCAGGCCCGCTTGTTGATCGGCTTTGCCCTTGTCGCCCTGCTCGCCCCGGGCTGCGTGCCGCCAGGCGGCGGGGGCGGCGGCGACGATGGTGGGCTGAGCTGCGCCGCGGCCTGCGCCGCCGATGAGGTCTGCCTCGACGGCCGCTGCGAGGCCGCGCCGCCCTGCGGGGATGGGCGCTGCGCCGATGACGAGGATTGCGTCGCATGCGCCGACGATTGCACGTGCGCCGCCGGCGAGGCCTGCGACGCCGAGCAGCGGGCCTGCGTGGCCTGCGTGCCGCAATGCGCCGGTCGAACCTGCGGCGACGATGGCTGCGGCGGCACTTGCGGCGACTGCGACCCCGGCGTGGCCTGCGAGCGCGGGCGCTGCGCCGCGGGTTGCACGCCCGACTGCGCCGACCGCGTCTGCGGCGACGATGGCTGCGAGGGCGCGTGCGGTGTTTGTGCCGAAGGCGAGGTCTGCCGCGCTGATGGCACCTGCACCGCTGCGCCTGCCGCATGTGGCGACGCGACGTGCGACGCCGACGAGGACTGCGCGACCTGCCCGGCTGACTGCGGCGCGTGCTGTGGTGACGGTACGTGCCGCGGCGGCGAGAACTGCGCCACCTGCCCCGCAGACTGCGCTTGCGACGACGGCGAAGAG
>JAGQJJ010000563.1 GCA_020430675.1 Myxococcales bacterium | reverse complement strand
TCCGGCGCCCCATGAAGGCCCCCGACGCCGGCTGGTTTGTCCTCGCCCTCGGCGAGAGCGTCACCGGCCAGCTTGGCAGCGAGCTCGATGGCATCGACAGTCACAACAAGATCGACCTCGGCGACACCGTGTACCTCTCGGGCCGCGCCGCCGTCTGGCTGCGCGGCTACGCCCGGGGCGACCAGATCCTCGACGGCCTCTTCGACCGCTACGAAGGCGAAGTGCACCTCGACACCACCCGCCGCGCCGAGCTCGAAGCCGACTTCCGCCAGCTCATCGACCCCGAGACGTTCTACCCGGTCTACGGCGACGCCGCCGACGTGCAGCACCCGATCAACACCCGCGGCCCGCTCTACGTCATGCTGCGCGCCGATGAAAACACCGCGCGCGTCGGCAACTTCAAGACCGCCCTGCAAGGCGTCGAGCTGTTCCGCTACGACCGCTCGCTCTACGGCGCCGCCGCCGAAATCGATGACACCACCGGCGATTTTCGCCACCAGGTGCAAGCCTTCGGCGCCGATCAAGACCTGGGCGAACGCCACGCCTACGTCGAGCTGCGCGGCACCGGCGGCTCGCTCTACTACCTGCCCCACCGCGAGCTGATCGAAGGCTCCGAACAGGTCTACATCGTCGAGCGCGACCACATCACCGGCATCGAGCGCGCCCGCGTGCCGCTCGCCCGCGACGCCGACTACACCGTGCGCTACAGCGACGGCCGCCTGCTGCTCAAGACCCCGCTGCCTTCGGTCAGCATGGACGCCTTCGGCGCCGCGCTGCCCCAACCCGACCGCGGCGAAGTGCTCGACGGCCACCCGGTCTACCTCGCCATCGAATACGACCACGCCGACCCGCGCGACCCGGGCGATACCGCGCTTGGCGTGCACGCCCGCGAAACCTGGAACGACACCGTCAGCCTCGGCGGCGGCTACGTCGAAGAGAACCGCGGCCCCGGCGACCCCGCCTACAAGCTCTGGGGCGCCGACCTGCAGCTCAAAGGCGGCCGCCGCACCACCCTGCAAGCCGAGTTCGCCCGCAGCCAGAGCCAAAACGGCGAGAACCTGCGCAGCGAAGACGGCGGCCTCACCTTCAACCCCTTCCACGGCCGCGATGGCACCCGCGCCCGCGGCAGCAGCTATCTCTTGCGCGGTGGCATTGAACTCGACGATCTCATCGGCGATGGCACCCAGGATCACTGGTACACCGAAGCCTACTGGCAGTCGATCGCCCCTGGCTTCTACGCCGGTGGCACCATCCAGGAGCAGGGCCTGGAGAAATACGGCGCCCTCAGCCGCTGGATCATCAACGACGTGCACACCGTGCACCTCCGCCACGATGCCATCATCGCCGACGCGCCCGCCACCCAGGGCGAGGGCCTCTTCGGTGCCTTCCGCCGCGACGTCACCCGCGCCGGCCACACCCTCACCGTCGGCGCCCTCACCCTGCGCAGCGAGCTGGTGCACACCCAGAACGACGACGGCCCCCGCGCGCCCGAGCTGACCACCGACGTGCTCGACCTGGCCCTCGACTACCGCCTCGACGCCAAATGGACGCTGCTGCTCGAACAAGAGACCGTGCTTGTCGGCGACAGCCGCCTGCATGAGAGCACCGCCGATCTCTTCACCACCTCGTTCGGCGCCCGCTACCAGATCGCAGAATCCCTTCAAATTGAAGGCATCCAGAGCGTGCGCTGGTCGGGCGACAACGCCGCCCAGCTCGGCCTGCGCACCGCCATCGACGACCGCCACACCATCTACGTGCAAGAGCGCTTCGCCGACCGCGACGGCCGCGCCGCCACCACCACCGTGCTCGGCGGCGAAGAGCGCTTCGGCGCCGGCAGACACACCGGCCGCGCTTATGGCGAATACCAGCTCGACACCGGCATCGGCGGCGAACGCAACCGCGCCGTGCTCGGCGTCGGCCACCACACCCAGCTCATCGAGGGCCTCACCCTCGACGCCGGCTACGAGCGCAGCCAGGTGCTCGGCGGCAGCACCGGCGAGTTCAGCCGCGACGCCATCAGCGTGGGCCTCGAATACCTCGCCGCCCAGAACCTGAAGCTCAGCGGCCGCTACGAGCTGCGCTACGAAGACAACGACGAGAGCTTCGGCCGCCACGACCGCGCGCAATACCTCGCCCTCAACAACGCCAGCCTCGCCCTCACCCGCGACCTGACCTTGCTCGCCCGCTTCAATTATGGCACCACCCTCGACCTCGAGCTCGATGACACCGAAGCCGAACTGATCGAAGGCAGCCTCGGCCTCGCGTGGCGCCCCAGGCACAGCGACTGGGTCAACGTGCTCTTCAAGTACACCCGGCGGTACGAACAGCGACCCATCGACCTCACCCTCGAAAAGCCCGAGCGCGAAGAGAACGATGTCATCTCGCTCGTGCCCATCTTCGAGCTGCCCTGGCATTTCCAGCTCGTCGAAAAGCTCGCGTGGCGCCGCAGTGGCATCGAAGTCGAAAACGTGCCCACCGTGGTCAGCCACACCGTGCTCTGGATCAACCGCCTCAACTACCACCTCACCAAGACCTGGGACGCCGGCCTGGAGTACCGCCTGCTGAGCACCCAGCTTGCCAGCAGCACCCGCCAGGGCTTCCTGCTCGCCCTCGATTACATCGTGCTCGACCAGGTCCGCCTCGGCGTCGGCTACAACTTCACCTCGTTCAGCGACGACGAATTCGCCGCCCTCAACGAAGACTACGGCGGCCCCTTCTTCCGCGTCATCGCCCAGTATTGACCAGTTTGAGTACGTAAAACCCCGTAATTTCCGCAACACTCGGCCCCAGACTGCTGATGGACCTCCTGAACGACGCCGAGGTCCACCATGTCCGAGTTCGCCCCGCGGGAACCCCAGACCCCAGCGCCCCGCGCGCCGGAGCACGCCCCATCGAGCGGCCTCGACGTCCACGCCGACGCCGCCTGGGCCCAGGCCGCCGGCGCCGCCGACCCCCGCACCCCCGCCGAGCTGCAAAGCGCCGAGCTGATCACCCTCTCGGCTCTCGAGCCGGCCATCTGCGTTGCCCCCGAATCGCTGCCCGGCGCTGTCAACGCCCCGCTGCGCGCCGCCCTGACCGCCGTCGACGCCGGCCGCCCGCGCGGCACCTGGGCCAGAGTGACCCAGGTCAAACCCTGGCTCACCCTGCGCCGCGACCGCGACCCGCGCCCGATCGATGGCCGCTCCGTCTTCACCGCCGTCGCCGACCCCCTCGTCGAAGCCTTGCTACGATTCAACGACCGCCTCTGGGTCATCGCCGAATTCAGCGGCAACTGGCTCCAAGTGCGCACCGATGACGGCAAGACCGGCTACGTCGACCGCAACTATCTCATCCTCGACCCACCCGAACCTGACGCCCAGCTCTACCGCACCCAGTCCGGCGACACCGCGCTGGCCATCGCCCAGGCCCACTACGACTGCGGCGAATGGGGCGCCGACGGCCGCTTCTTCGTCAACGTGCTCGCCTTGATCAACGGTGGCGAAGGCGACCCGCGCCAGGGCCTCTACAAACGCGACGCCGGCGCCGAATGGCATGAGACCGAAGTCCGCGCGGGCTATTGGATCTGGCTGCCCAGCCCTGCCTTCGCCAATACCCTGCGCGGCCAGGTCGACTCCGGCTCCATCAGCCACGAAGCCCTCGACCTCGCCGTCGCCGGCACAGCCTTCGAGGTCGGATGGCTCAAAGGCAGCCTCGAAGGTATGTCCGATGCCATCACCGGCCTCGTCGATGCCATCGACCTCGTCTGGGACATCCTCGACAAAGCCTTTCAAGGCACCCTCACCGACGACCTTGCCGATTTCATCGCCCAG
>JAGQJJ010000562.1 GCA_020430675.1 Myxococcales bacterium | reverse complement strand
TTGGTGCCGACGAAGTGGTCGACCTCGGGCATCTCGCGGGCCAGGTCTTCGGGATAGCGCTGGGCGAGGCAGCCGGTGACGACCAGCTTCTCGATCTGGCCCGCCTCTTTGCGGCCGGCCATCTCCAGGATGGTGTCGATGCTCTCGACCTTGGCGTCTTCGACAAAAGCGCAGGTGTTGACCACGACCACGTCGGCGTCTTCGACGTCGGGCGTGATGGCAAAACGCGCGCCGGGCAGGCCGGCGAGCATGGTCTCGGTGTCGACCCGGTTCTTGGGGCAGCCGAGCGAGATGAAGTGGATGCGCTTTTGGTCCATGGGGCCTCCGCGGTGGGGCTCAAGCGAGCGCGGCAGGGTAGCAGCGCGGCCCGGTTGAATCCAGCGGAGCCGGGTGCGGCGCTACTGCAGGTCGATCGGCTTGTTGCGCGTGGGGGTCGCGGGGTTGCCCGTGGGCGAGGGCACCGGGGCCGGGGCGGGCACCGCGACGGGCACCGGTGTGGGCACTGGCGTGGGGATCTTGGCGGCGACCGCCGGGTTGCCGCGCCGCGCACGCGGCTTGGGCGGCTCGGCGATGGCGACCAGGGTGAAGTCCTTGCGCAGCTCGGCATCGGCCGGGTCGAGCGTGAACCGCTGATCGGCGTAGCCCGTCTTGCGCAGGATGTATTCGGTGGGCTCGGTGACGCTGATGATCTGGAAGGTGACGCCGACCTGGCTCTCGTCCTTGGCGGCCAGGATGCGGGCGCGCGGCGGGTCGCTGTTGACCACGAACTGCACCGAAGCCGGGGCGGCGACGGCGGCGTCGGCCACCGCGGCGACCGGCTTCGGCGCGGCATCAGGTGCTTGGCTCGGCAGCGCGGCGGCGAGCGGCGCGGGCACCGGCGGGGCGTCTTCAGGGCCGCGGGTGACCACAAACGCGACGAGCCCGATCGCGACCGCCGCGACCAGCACGCCGAGCAGCAGGCCCCGGCGCCCGGTCTCTTCGCGCGCCCGCTCGGGCGGCAGCGCGTCGAGCACCACCGGCGGCGGCTCGGGCGCCGCCATCGGCTCGGGCATCTCGGGCAGGCGATGGGCCAGCTCGGCGCGCGGGCGGCCGTCGAGCAGCTCAAGGCAGGCTTCGAGCTCGTCGAGCAGCGCTTCGGCCGAGGCCTGGCGGTCGTTGCGGTCCTTCGAGAGCGCCTTGAAGGTGATCGCCTCCAGCTCGGGCGGCACCTCGACGTCGGGGCGACGCGCAGCGAAGCTGGCCGGCTGCTCGTTGACGTGCGCGATGAGGATGCTGAGGGGGTTCTCGCTGATGAAGGGCGGCTCGCCCATCAGCATTTCGTAGAGGATGACGCCCAGCGAGTAGATGTCGGAGCGCGCGTCCAGCTCGGTCGAGCGCGTCTGCTCGGGCGACATGTACTTGGGCGTGCCGAACATGGTGCCGGCTTTGGTGAGCGTGCCGTCCTCGCGGTCGGCGTCGCGCAGCTTGGCCACGCCGAAGTCCAGCACCTTGACGAAGTCGCGCTCGCCTTCGATCTCGGTCAGGAAGATGTTCTCGGGCTTCAGGTCGCGGTGGATGATCGCGGCCTTATGGGCTTCGGCGACCGATTTGCAGACCTGCCGCATGATGTGCATCGCGCGGCGTGGTGAGAGAACGCCTTCCTTTTCGAGCACATGCGCGACGCTCTGGCCGCGCAGGTACTCCATCGCGATGTAGAGGATGCCGTCGTCGGTCTGGCCGAAGTCGTAGACCGAGATGGTGTTGGGGTGGGTCAGCCGGCTGGCGGCGAGCGCTTCTTGGTGGAAGCGGCGGATGACCGTCTCGTTCTCGGCGTACTCGCGCAGCAACACCTTGAGGGCGACCGTGCGCTGCACCGAGGGCTGGAAGGCCTTGTAGACCGCGCCCATGCCGCCGCGGCCGATCATGCCCATGATCTCGTAGCGGCCGCCGACGACCTTGCCGACCATCGAGTCGATCGAGCGCTTGGGGATCTCGGGCGCGGCCCAGCGGCCGAAGTCTTCGCCGCGCAGCAGCTCGGCGTCGCTCTGCGGGGGTGGGGGGCCTTCGTCGACCGGGTCTGCCGGCGGGGGGGGCTCGGAGCCGAGCTGCTCCAACGGGGGCAGCGGCTCGGCCAGCTCGCCACGCAGGGCGGCGATGCCCCGGGCCATGAGCGGGATGCGCGTGGGATCTTTGGGGGCCTGGAACCGCGCCTCGTTCTCGGTGAGGAGCAGCGCCCCGTCGTTGGGGCAGTACTCCTGGTTGCCTTGATAGCCGCAACGGGGGCAGGTCTTCATGCTCATCTGAGTCGACGTCTCCACCGGTCAGGCTATGTCGACGGTCATGGGGAGTCAAAGGTCTAACCGCGCCGGAGGGGTGAGAAATCCGGGGTGTGGCTTGATTCTGCCGGCCGGCCCGACCAGAATCCGCCGGCCATGAAAGACAATCGCTCCTATTACGATGACTTCGCCGGCTGGTATGAACGCGAGCGCCACCACGGGTATCACGCGCTGATCGACCGGCTGCAGATCGGGGTGGCGGCGCCGTTGTGCCGCGATCGCGATACGCTCGAGATCGGGTGCGGCACGGGCATGATCCTCAAGGAGATCGCCCCCCTCGCCCGCAGCGCGGTGGGGCTCGACATCAGCCGCGGCATGTTGCAGCAGGCGCGCGATCGCGGCTTGCAGGTGGTCGAGGGCAGCGCCACCGACCTGCCGTTTGCCGATGGCTCGTTCGACGCGGTGTACTCCTTCAAGGTGCTGGCCCACGTCGAGGGCATCGAGCGCGCGATGTCGGAGGTGCACCGCGTCTTGCGGCCCGGCGGGCAGGCGGCGCTGGAGTTCTACAACCGCAACTCGCTGCGTTATGTCATCAAGCGCCTCAAGCGGCCGCATGCGGTCAGCGCGACCACGAATGATCACGAGGTCTATACGCGCTACGACCGGCTGGGCGACGTGCAGCGGTATCTGCCGCCGGGGCTTGAGGTCGAGGGCGTGCGCGGCATTCGGGTGTTCACGCCGTTTGCGCAGGTGCACCGAGTGCCGGGCGTGGGCCATGCGCTCGGCGCGGCGGAGCGGCTGGCGCGCGACTTCAAACCCACCGCGCGGTTCGGCGGCTTTTTGGTGGTGATGCTGCGGCGGCGGTGAGCCGGGCGAGGTGTGCGTCGCCGAGGCGCGGCCACTCGAAGGTGGCGCCGATCTCGCGATGGGCGGCGGCCATCTCTGCGGCGCGGGCCGGCTGATCGAGCACGGCGTCGATCGCGGCGCGCAGGGCGGCGGGGTCATCGGGCGGCACGAGCAGCGCTTGGGCTTTGGCCGCGACGGCGGGCACACCGCCGGTGGCGGACGCGACGACGGGCACACCGCTGCGCAACGCTTCGAGCAACGCGACCGGGGTGCCTTCGGTGCGGCGACCAAGCGGGCGGCTGGGCTGGGCGAAGACTGAAGAGACAGCAAGCAATGCGTCGCGCTGCGCCGGTGAGAGCGGGCCGAGCGGGGTGCAGACGCCGTCGTTGGCAGCCTGGAGCTTCGCGCGCTCGGGGCCATCGCCGGCGGCGAACCAGACCACATCGCGGCGTCCGCGCAAGGCGGCGAGCAGGACGTCGAGGCCTTTGATCGGCACCATTCGGCCCACCGTGGTGACGATGCGTCGGCCGGCGGCGCGGGCGCGGAGCGTAGTGGCAAAATCACCATCGATCGCGGCTGGGGCGACGCCCATCGGCAACACCGCGTGATGGGCGGCGGCGGGGCGGCCGAGGCGGGCTTCGAACCGGGCGCGCAGGGCCTCGCTGACAAAGACGATCGGCGTCGCGTCGAGGCGGCGGGCCAGGGCGCG